>JAQYWN010000279.1 GCA_029379265.1 Rhizonema sp. NSF051 | reverse complement strand
TATTATGAGTATTATAGCAGAATCTATCGCCTTTACAAGCTACTCTCCAATAGTTTTAACAATTAAACTACACCACCTACAGGAGTTTTTCTGACCAGAAGTAAGCAATATTCGACGCCTGCCATTCTCTACGTCTTGAGTGAGAGGAAGCTTCTGATCATATTCAATACGATAGTACAGTTGCCTTCAGTGACTCGCCTTAAAAGGGATGAGGAGCAGCAACCACCGATCCAGGCAGACTTACTTATCTGCTAAATAAAATTAATACGCAACGCAACCTACTTACAGTATTAAATAGCACATTATACACTTAAGATGACTGAACACAATCCGATCAACGAGCAAAGCAAACAGGAGGCTTTAGACTCCTTTCGTAAAGAAGCAGGGGAATATCTCACCACTAATCAGGGAATCGGGGTTAACAGCACAAATGATTCGCTCAAAGCAGGTGACCGTGGACCTACATTAGTAGAGGACTTTCACTTCCGCGAGAAGCTAGCACACTTTGATCGAGAGCGGATTCCAGAGCGAGTTGTTCATGCGCGAGGAGCTGGTGTTCATGGGTACTTCCAGCCTTATGAGTCCATGAAGGAGTATACGAAGGCAAAGTTTTTACAAGACCCCTCAGTGAAAACTCCGGTCTTTGTTCGATTCTCGACGGTTGCCGGGTTCCGGGGTTCAGCCGATACTGCACGTGATGTGCGCGGATTTGCCGTTAGATTTTACACTGAAGATGGCAACTACGATATAGTAGGCAACAATATTCCAGTCTTTTTCATCCAAGACGCCATCAAGTTTCCTGACTTGGTTCATGCCCTTAAACCCGAACCGCACAACGAAATACCCCAAGCGGGAACCGCTCATGACAACTTCTGGGACTTCATCTCCCTAATGCCCGAGTCGATGCACATGATTATGTGGATACTGTCGGATCGTACGCTTCCCAGAAGTTACCGGATGATGCAAGGGTTTGGTATTCACACTTTCCGTTTTGTCAACGAACAAGGCAAAGCCCGGTTTGTGAAATTCCACTGGAAGCCGATTCTGGGCGTGCATTCGATAGTGTGGGATGAGGCGCAAAAAGCAGGCGGAAAAGATCCCGATTTCCATCGCCGCGATTTAGGAGACGCGATTGAAATGGGTGATTATCCCGAATTTGAACTCGGTGTGCAGATTGTGGAGGAAGGGGACGAATCGAAATTTGATTTCGATATCCTTGATTCTACGAAGCTCATTCCCGAAGAATTGGTTCCGGTGAAGCCAATTGGCAAAATGGTACTCAACCGCAACCCAGACAACTATTTTGCCGAAACAGAACAAGTTGCCTTCCAACCAGCCAATATTGTACCGGGCATAGACTTCTCGGATGACCCACTGTTGCAAGGTCGGATCTTCTCATACGCTGATACGCAAGTACACCGTTTGGGAAGCGCAAATTATACCGATCTCCCAATCAACCGCCCTGTTTGTCCGTTCCATAATAACCAACGGGACGGCGTTATGCAGTACAACATTCCCACTTCAAAGGTGAACTACTACCCAAATTCACTCGGTAATGGTAACCCGATGACAACTCCGGAAAATCTCGGCGGCTTTGTCAGCTACAAAGAGCCGGTGGAAGGTCATAAAATCAGAGAACGTAGCCCTAGTTTCAGCGAGCACTTTAGTCAGGCAACCTTATTTTGGAACAGTCTGTCTGAAGTAGAGAAAGAACACTTAGTCAAAGCAGCACTTTTTGAGTTGGGCAAAGTGATGAACGCCGATGTCAAAGAGCGGATGCTGGAATTATTCAACTCTGTCGATCATCAACTCGTCACCCGCATTGCCGAAGGGTTGGGCTTACCTGTTCCCAAAGAAGTGAAGCAGAATCACGGGCAAAAGTCTCCGGCACTTAGTATCCAAACTATGCAGGAGTTGATGCCAGAAAAAACGATTAAGACTCGTAAAATTGCAATTCTAGCCACAGATGGTGTAAATGCTCATGAAATGAAGACAATCCAGCAAGCACTGGAAGACGCCGGCGCTCATGCAAAGGTGGTTGCGACTCATGGGGGTAAAATAAAAGGTGATGATGGGCAGGAGATCCCGGTTGAGATGACCTTTATCACGAGTGCTTCTGTGATGTTTGATGCAGTGTACGTACCTGGTGGAGCGCAGAGTATCAAGATGCTCAAGCAGCAGGGAGAAGCTGTTAACTTCATTACCGAGGCATTTAAGCACTGTAAAGCGATCGCCGCTACAAGCGAAGGCGTCGAACTACTATCGATAGCCGATCTTCTGGGCGCGAATTTGTCAAGTAATGGGCTTCGTTCTTCTGTCGGTGTGGTGACAAGTCAGCAGCCCTCTGACTTGAAATCGTTCAGTAATGATTTTATCGCTGCGATCGCTCAACATCGTCATTGGAAGAGATCTCAAAAGGAAATGGTGCCCGCATAAGCACGCTTGATGAGACATCAACATAAATGATGTCAGGGCGCTTCTGTAGGAGCGCCCCTACTAATGGTTTTGACGAGGGCATAATTAATTTTCACTATGCGTGTCTATTTTTTGTGAACGGTAACTCATCCTGAGTGGGATATTGGTTTATCCACCAATAGAAGAATCTGTAAAAGAGCGCAAATACATTCCTACAAACGTCGAGATGGTTTGCACTCTTTTAAGTCAAGCCAAGCATTGGTTAAAGTCCGTAACTTGAACCTCGAACTTCAGTAATTAACCCGATATAAGGCTTTTGATCAGCAGCAGGCAGGCGAAATTGCAACAACATCTTCGTCAATTGTCTGGTGCCGAAATTTACAAGTAGCACAGTTTCGCTGACACGCTAATAACTTAAAACTTTAAGAGACTTCAACCTATGAAAGCAGTATGCTGGCACGGTGCTAAAGATGTGCGGGTGGAAACAGTACCCGATCCAAAAATCATTAATCCGCGTGATGCGATTGTGAAAATCACGTCAACGGCAATTTGTGGTTCTGATTTACATCTTTATAACGGCTACAACCCCTCAATGAAAAAGGGTGACATCCTTGGCCACGAATTTATGGGGGAGGTTGTCGAGTTAGGTAGCTCGGTAAAAAATATTTCTATAGGCGATCGCGTTGTCGTCCCCTTTACCATTTCCTGCGGATCTTGTTTCTTCTGCAACAAGGATTTGTGGTCACTATGCGATAACTCCAACCCCAATGCTTGGATGGCTGAAAAACTCTTGGGTCATTCCCCATCTGGACTTTTTGGCTATTCCCAGCTTACAGGTGGCTACGCTGGTGGTCAAGCTGAATATGCCCGCGTTCCCTTTGCCGATGTCGGTTTATTCAAAATTCCTGATGGATTGAGTGACGAACAAGTCCTATTTCTTACAGATATCTTCCCTACGGGATACATGGCAGCGGAAAACTGCAATATTGAGCCTGGAGATACTGTCGCGATCTGGGGTTGTGGTCCTGTGGGACAGTTTGCCATTAAAAGCGCCTACATGCTAGGTGCTGAGCGGGTCATCGCTATTGATCGAGTTCCCGAACGTCTGAAAATGGCGTCTGAGCAAGCCAAGGCAGAAGTCCTTAACTATGAGAAGGTAGATGTTGGTGAAGCCCTTAAAGAAATGACCGGTGGGCAAGGTCCAGATTCTTGCATGGACGCCGTAGGAATGGAAGCACACGGCATGGGTCCTGATGGGTTCTACGATACTGTGAAGCAAGCAGTGCGTCTAGAAACAGACAGACCTACAGCCCTAAGGCAAGTGATTCTTGCCTGTCGTAAAGGCGGTCATGTTTCAATTCCCGGTGTTTACACTGGCTTTGTAGACAAGATCCCAATGGGTGCTCTCATGAACAAAGGTTTAACAGTCAAAACTGGACAAACGCACGTTCATAAGTATTTACGCCCGTTACTCGAACACGTCCAAAATGGTGATATCGATCCAACTTTCATTATAACGCATCGTCTGCCTTTAGAGCAAGCACCGCACGGGTACGAAGTTTTCAACAACAAGCAGGACGAGTGTATTAAAGTTGTCCTAAAACCCTAAGTACAATTTTGAATTGTTTTGACCTTCACCACAATAAGGAGTAAAAGATCATGGATAGTTCGTTAACTAAACCCTTGGCCGTGGTGACTGGTGCCTCTAGCGGCATCGGCTACGAACTTGCCAAACAGTTCGCTCAAAACGGCTTCGATCTCTTAGTCACTGCCACCGGAGCGAGCATCAACGAAGCCGCTCAAGCTTTCGAGGATTTGGGTGCATTGGTTGAGACTGTACAAGCAGATCTCGCCACCTATGACGGTGTAGAGACGCTCTACAACAAGATTAAGGTAAATGGCAGACCGGTGGATGCGATCGCGATTAACGCTGGTGTAGGAGTCGGTGGCGATTTTGCCACTCAGACCGACCTGAAAGACGAACTCAATCTCATCAACCTGAACGTCGTTTCGACTGTACATCTCGCTAAACGGGTGGTGAAGGACATGGTTGATCGCGGTAAGGGACGGATTCTCTTCACCTCGTCCATCGTCTCCCAGATGCCCAGTCCGTTCCAAGCTGTTTACGCAGCATCTAAGGCATTCGTACACTCGTTCTCAGAGGCAATACGCAACGAGTTGAAGGACACAGGCGTCACCGTCACCGCGCTTATGCCTGGAGCGACTGAAACCAACTTCTTCCACCGTGCTGGGCTAGACGACACAAAAGTGGGCGTGGACGAGAAGGATGATCCGGCTCTTGTCGCCAAAGAAGGGTTTGAAGCGCTGATGGCAGGCAAAGACAGTGTACTGGCGGAGTCACTCAAAACGAAGCTTGGGGGAGTTGTCAGCAAGATTTTGCCGGACACCGTTACTGCCGAACTTAACCGCATGCTCAATGAGCCGGGATCAGCCGACAAGTAATCCGCCGCGTCGCTTTATAGCTCAAGTGCCTGTAGTTAGGAATCGAAATACAATGCCCACAGCGGAGGTAAAGCGCAGAAATCTCCAGATCATGTTATATAGTTAGGTTTAATTCTACCTTTGTACTTAAGAGACATCTCCAGAAATGATGTAGGGACGTTCGCCGCGACTGCGTTCTGTGTAAGGTACGGCTGTTCGCCTAAGAGCAAGGATTTCAACGAACGCATAATTCATTTTTGGAGATGTATCAGTGCTAAAACAGGAGATTTGATGGAGAGCAACACAAAAACATGGTGGATCTATGCATTACTTTCAGCTTGTTTTGCAGCATTAACAACCATATTTGCCAAAATTGGGGTGGAAAATGTCAACTCCAACCTAGCAACAGCAATCCGAACTGTTGTCATTTTAGTAGTTGCTTGGGTAATTGTATTTGCCCAAGGTAATGTGGTTCATATTTCAGAGATTCCCCCAAAAAGTATGTTTTTTATATTAGCTTCTGGGGGAGCTACTGGCTTATCTTGGATTTTTTACTTCAAAGCTTTACAAGAAGGAAAAGCCTCACAGGTTGCACCGATTGATAAATCTAGTTTGGTATTAGTTTTGTTGTTTTCTGTAATTTTCCTTCGTGAGTCGTTAAGTTGGAAAATTCTTTTAGGAACTTTCTTAATAGTTATAGGAACTTTGGTGTTAATCTTTTGAGCCAATCAATTTATAGAATTCCTATTTGATTTTTCAACTACATGTATGGTTGTGAGCAAATCTTGATATTTACCTTGCACCATTTGCAATCCCAACAACAGCAACAGAACTAGCAAACACTGCAATCATTCTTCTCATAGATTTTTAATTGTGAGTAAAGGTGATTCTATTAGATTGGGTTACAACACCAGCCGGAACTGTAGTGCCGTTGTTGTAAGGATACTGAAAGTTAACGGAGGCACTGTTATAATTATTATCTATTGTAGGAGAAGCAATGCTTGCAGTTACGGGATACCATCCTGCTGTTCCTGGATCAGTTTCAGTGCTTGGATCAACAATCCAAAAATCGTAGGCAACTGTACCACTTGTAAATGAATTCGTTGTGTCGCTACTTTCAATGCCCACATCAGCATTAATTGGATCTGGAACAGTAAAACTAGAACCAGCGATTATTATTGTCGGGTTGTAGTCAATATAGACTTGGTAATTCCCTGATCCATCAGTCAGCTTTCTGATGATGAAATTATGTATGCCTGTATTAACTTGGGGTCCTACTTCACCTTCTCTGAAAGTAGTAGTATAGCTAGAACACTGAGTTGAAGTCGCACCAGCACATCCATTTGTTGCAACAAATAGACCATCCCAATAATCGATAGTCTTATTTGAAAAACTTCTATACAATGATCCGTATAATGTACCAGCTTCAATCCACTCTTGTGCATTTGAGAATGAAAAGTTCAACCAAGTCTCTTTAGTTATGATCTGCCCCGTACTTGGATTCGGATTCTGCAAATCTTCTCCAGTATTCTGGCTGGAGAAATATGTCCCGTGTAATGGGACGTTAGTATTAGTCCGATAGAGTGTGTAGGCGTGTGGATTTAATGCCGTTGCCATCACTGAAGTTGCAAAACTAAATATTGCTCCAACTGACGCAACTGCACTAAAAATTCTTTTCATAAAAAGTTTTGCTGTTATTGTGAATAACTGTATAAATATACCATTGTTTTTTTGTTTATTTGCTTTAATCGTGCATCTATCCAAAGTTGTAGATGTCAAATATTACAGATTAAGGTAGTATACGGAGTTGGAAAATACTCAACTCTCATGTATCTGAGTATACAGAGGAAGTTTACACAAATTCCCTCAATAGATGGAGCGAGTTGATGATTGTCACACTCTATTAGTTAGAGGAAAAGACTATCCTCTAGCTTTTTCATATCAATCAGTTAAGTCAAACTTTTGGTGTTTTCATCTCAAACAATTCCCCAATCTTCGTGTATTCAACCGGTCCACCCAAGCGCGTAATCGGCTGCATCCGCACAGTATCAACTAACCCCTTATCTTCGCGGTACAGATCTTCACGCACATGAAATCTTTTTACTTGACCCAAAACCATAACATTAGTAGTTCCGTCAACTCGAACAATTTGTGTCACTTTACACTCCATTGCCACAGGTGAGCTTTCAATCCGCAACGGTCGTACATCTATAGAAGGAACGGCTTTCAAGTTCGCTTTTTCAAACTCGCTGACTCCATAGGGAAATTCCGCTGCTGTTTGAGCCATTGCACCAGATATGATGAGATTCTCAGTCGAGAAGCACAACAATTAAAGTGCGATCAGTTGATCTGGGCTAAGGGGTAAACCACCAGGTTATTAGTTATGAGTATATTTCACAGCCCCTCAACATTTGTTTACATCGTTAGGTTTTTTTGCGGTAAACTACTTGATGCTCTAAGATTGTCCTTAAGAGTGATCCATAAAAATAAATAGCACTACGGATTGGGGAACCCAAGCGCGAAGTCTGCCGGGGGAAGCTTCCCTTGGGCTGTAGCTTCGCGACTACGACGAGAGATCTAGAATGAACTGCTGGGCATTTATTTCTTGGCAATATGCTAAGGCAACATAACCGCAGAAAAAACCTGTTATATTTTTGACTTTTAAGACCTTCGCTGATCAGCTCGTAAGCTTTTGAAATACTCTATGAGAAAAATCTGTCTTGAGACTCCATTTTTGGTAATCATGTATCCATAGCAATTGGATTTGTTCACCCAATCTCTGGTAAGATAACCCATATGGAAGAGAGACTCGATAGTATCAAACAAAAAAGCGGGATCGCAATCACATCCTGAAGTGCGGATCTTACCCATTAGCTGATCAGGTACGAGCCATTTTTGATTCAAAGTAGCTATGAAAATCTGAAACTGTAGCTCCATCTCATCAAAGAAATCACCATTTTTTAGCAGCACTAATTTACTCATCACTTGAGTCTCACACTCTTTAGATCATGACTTATACGTAGATTGACTACAATTATACTCAATTGTTCGGTGATTATTTAAATTCCCCTCTCAATCGAACTCATGGGAGTCATCCCTCGTACCCCTCCTATGGCACAATAAGAAACGGTAATAAAAGAAATATTGATAAGGTAATAAGCGTGAGTCCTACTGCTAAAGCCAAGGTAAGTGCGCGTCGCGTAGTATTTCCATTTACAGCAATTGTCGGTCAAGAAGAAATGAAACTGGCGTTGCTGTTGAACGTGATTGACCCCAAAATTGGTGGTGTAATGATTATGGGCGATCGCGGTACTGGCAAATCCACAACTATCCGGGCGTTAGCTGACTTGCTCCCAGAAATCCCGATTGTCGCCAACGATCCATTCAATAGCGATCCCAGCGATCCCGATTTAATGAGCGATGAAGTCCGTCAACAGTTAGAGCTTGAAGCGGAGATTCCTGTAGTTCTACGGAAAGTTCAAATGGTAGATTTACCGCTAGGAGCAACAGAAGACCGTGTTTGTGGCACTATAGACATTGAAAAAGCTTTATCTGAAGGTGTAAAAGCTTTTGAACCGGGACTACTGGCAAAAGCTAATCGGGGTATTCTTTATGTAGATGAAGTCAACTTGCTTGATGATCACTTAGTAGATGTACTCCTTGATTCTGCTGCCAGTGGTTGGAATACAGTAGAACGGGAAGGTATTTCTATCCGTCATCCGGCACGTTTCGTTCTCGTTGGTTCTGGTAACCCAGAAGAAGGTGAACTGCGTCCCCAACTTCTTGATCGCTTTGGAATGCACGCAGAAATTCACACTGTGAAAGAACCTGCCTTACGAGTGCAAATCGTTGAGCAACGCTCGGAATTTGACCAAGAGCCGCTAGCATTTGTCGAAAAATACAAAAAACAGCAAGAAGAACTACAACAGCAAATCATCAACTCTCAACAGCTTTTGCCATCAGTCACAATAGACTACGAAAACCGGGTGAAAATTTCCGAAGTTTGTTCAGATCTTGATGTGGATGGCTTGCGAGGTGATATCGTTAGCAACCGCGCAGCTAAAGCCTTAGCTGCTTTTGAAAGTCGTACTGAAGTCACGCTTGATGATATTCGCCGCGTGATGACTTTATGTCTGCGTCACAGATTGCGAAAAGACCCCTTAGAATCAATGGATTCTGGTTATAAAGTAGAAAAAGCCTTCAGCCGCGTCTTTGGCGTCGAACTAACCTCGACAGATGCCACACATAATGGAACGGGTCAAAAGTTAGGAGTTAGGAGTTAGGA
>JAQYWN010000278.1 GCA_029379265.1 Rhizonema sp. NSF051 | reverse complement strand
GGATAACATTATATAAAAATAATTAGAGAATTCCGGAAATTACAGCAGTTTTCATCTTAACAATGGACCATCCCACTCTCTATTCACCAACGCTCTTTGCTGTAAGTTCAGATCGATCCTCCTCCCTGCATCAAGTGCGGTTTCTGCATCTAAAAATCACCCTTCAGGAGGAGAGAATACCTTTGCAATATAAGCTTTATAGAATAATTTCCGCCTCAACCCGAATCGATTGATATAGCTGTTTTAAGCAGTTTACTTGCGTAGCAATCACAATTTAGGACATAAATATGGCAGCAGACAAGGAAAGCCAGTTATACAAAAAACCCTCTTACGGGTGGCGAATAATGTTGGCAGCTTTCATCGCTTTAATGACTGGATTGATATCTATCTACAGTCTTTCTCGATACCTGTCTCATGTTCAGACACCACCACCAGTAAAAGCTCCAAAGGCTGCGATCAAGAGAGTCGCTGTGACTGCTTTAGGACGCATACAGCCTCAAGGTGAAGTGACTAAGTTGTTTCCTCCCAGCTCACTATCAGGTGTCCGAGTTCAAAAACTACTGGTAAAGGAAGGAGATCCGATTCGAGTAGGGGAAGTCGTGGCATGGCTTGAAGGTTATGCTCGCAGTCAAGCAGCATTGCAACAAGCTGTGGATAAAGTTCAAATTTCTCAAACCCGCTTGGCGCAGGTGAAAGCTGGAGCGAAAGCAGGAGATATCAATGCTCAGAAGGCAGCGGTTACCCGTTTGGAAGCTCAACTGCAAGGAGATGTTGCCTCGCAGCAAGCAACAATCGCCCGGTTACAAACTGAGTTAGATAATGCTCAAACCGAGAACAATCGATATCAGCAGATCTACAAGGAAGGTGGTATTTCAGCTTCCACAGCAGATACTAAGCGTTTGCAGATGAGGACTGTAGAACAACAGATCACAGAAGCCAAAGCCAGCCTTAACCGGACTATCAACACTACTAACAATCAGATCCAAGAAGAAAAAGCAAAACTGGTGAGTCTTCAAGAGATACGTCCGGTGGATATCCAGTTTGCAGAAGCCGATCTCAAGAGTGCGCTCACTGCTGTCAATCAGGCGAAAGCAGACTATGATTTAACGACTCTCAGATCTCCCATAAATGGAAAAGTATTGAAAGTACATACCAAAACTGGAGAGGTAAACACCAGCGAGGGGATTATTGATATAGGTAAAACATCTCAAATGATGGTAATGGCAGAAGTTTACCAAACCGATATTAGTAAAGTACATGTAGGTCAAAAAGCTACCATTACCAGTACTGCTTTTCCAGGAAAAATAGCAGGAACTGTTAGCAAAATTGGTTTGCAAGTTGACAGACAAAATATTTTAAGTGTTAATCCCACAGCAGAAACAGACGGCAGAATCGTTCAGGTAAAAATTCGTATTGACAAACCCGCAGACAGTCGGCGGGTTGCAAATCTAACCAACCTACAGGTAGATGTTGCCATTCATATACAGTAAGAAAGAGTCAGGAGTCTTCTGTCTCCTGTCTTCTGTCTTTAACACATTCTTAAAATATTGAATCATGGCTGTTAAAATTCCTTTAGCATGGCTACAACTCGTCCGATACAAAATTCGGTCTTTAGTAGCTATAGCTGGCATTTCTTTCATCGTTATTCTAACTTTTATGCAACTGGGTTTCCAAGATGCTCTTTATTCAAGTGCAACTGCGGTACATCGTAACCTTCTTGGAGATATATTTCTAGTAAGCTCTCAATATAAATCTCTGACAGCTATTCAAAGCTTTTCCGAGACTCGTTTATACCAAGCATTAGGGTTTGACGGTGTAGATTCCGTTAGTCCCGTTTATATGGGATTTGCTAAATTAAAAAATCCTGATAATGGGGAAAAATACTCAATATATGTTATAGGATTTCAACCCGGAAAACCTATTATGAATCTACCTGAAGTTGAGCAAAATATAGATAGAATTAAAATTCCAGATATCATACTTTATGACCGCAATTCTCGTCCAGAATTTGGTGATATTGCTTTCAAATTTGAACATGAAAAAACTGAACCAATAATTGAGATCTTCCCCTTTAATTCTTTAACAGGCTATCGAGTCAGAGTTGGTGGTTTGTTTAGCTTAGGTGCTTCTTTTGGAGTCGATGGGAATTTAATTGCCAGTGACTCAACTTTTTTCAGAATCTTTCCCAATACTCGACCTCTTGACATGATAGACATCGGTGCAATCACTCTCAAGCCCGGCGTCGATCCGCAAAAGATTGTGGAAACTTTGCGGCAGAGCTTACCGAATGATGTTCTCATTTTTACCCATGAAGGTTTTATAAATTTTGAAAAACAATACTGGGCAACCAGAACTCCTATCGGTTTTATCTTAAATCTCATGCTGTCGATGGCTGCTGTTGTCGGTGTCGTCATTGTGTATCAAATTCTTTACAGTAATATTTCTACTCAATTGGTTGCTTACGCTACTTTAAAAGCCATAGGTTACGCCAATAATTATTTATTAAATGTAGTCTTTCAACAAGCTTTTATTTTAGCAGTATTTAGTTATATCCCTGGATTTATGATTTCTTGGTGGTTATCTGATATTGCGATGAAAGCTACGAGGCTACCAATCATGATGACTGTCCACAATACAGTCTTAGTCATCGTTTCAACAATTTTGATGTGTATGACTTCCGGTGCTTTTGCGATCAACAAGCTCCGTTCCACAGACCCAGCCGATATTTTTTAGAAATGCTCATTGTTAGTAGTTAATGGTTGATTGTTTATTGCTAGTAGTGAGTTATATAAACAAACCATTCACAATTAACCATTCACCATTAACTATTCACCATTAACTCCGAACCAACTATTATGCTCAAAAACAAAACTCTCCTCATCACAGAAATTGGTGGATTTATCGGAATGCGCGCGGCTGAGCTTGCTGTAGCTCAGGGAATGAAAGTTTGTGGACTGCAAAGTTCTTCAGATAAGACGAGAAAAGCGCAAAACTTGGGAGTTAAGGTGATTACTGGTAGTGTTACCGATCCGGCGATCGCCCAAGAGGCATGCACTGGAGTAGACATCGTTTTGCATACGGCAGAAGTTGCCAAAGAAGGTGGTTCCATCGACCAGTTTCGTGACATCAATGTTGGCGGAACCATTAATATGGCTAAAGCTGCCAAGAACGCAGGTGTCAAAACCTTCGTTCATATCTCAAGTGTTTTAGTATACGGCTTCAACTATCCTGATCGCGTTACGGAAGAAGCACCACTCGCGAACGAAAAGAACCCTTACTGTCAAAGCAAAATAGAAGCAGAAAAAGCACTTTTAGAACTGAATTCTCCACCAGATTTTGGGATCACTATTATTAGACCTGGAGACGTTTACGGACCTGGAAGTATTCCCTGGATAGTCCGACCACTTCTATTGATGCGTCAAAAATTATTTGCATACGCCAATGAAGGACGGGGAGTCATCAACCATGTATACGTTGACAACTTGATCGATGCCATCTTTCTCGCTATTGAGAAAGAAACATACGGAGAAATCTTTAACGTCACCGATGGACAAGAAACTTCTTGGAAAGAGTATTTTGTGCATTTAGCTGATATTGCCGGTTTACCTGCACCTTTTTCCATGCCCAAAGATGAACTCAAATTGTTTCTGCAATTGCGTTATCAAGGACAGAAACTTTTCCGCAAACAAGGAGATCTTCTGCCAGAAGTCGTAGATTTTATGACTCGTCCTTACGCTTATTCAATTACCAAAGCACAAAACGTATTAAGTTACGAACCAACAGTCGATCTTAAAGAAGGAATGCGACGCACGCAAGAATGGGTTCAGAAAACAGATCTCCAAAAATTAATGCCATAGTCGAGAGCGTTTAAATTGCATGCTGACTTGTGAAGGTCGTCATTAGCCCTTTGTGGTAAATAACTAAGGACTAATGACAAATGACAAATGATAGTCTTAAGACTTTTTCTGCGCAAATCCTAAAATCCTAACACCACTTATGAGCTATAAACAGCCACGATTAAGTATCGGACTGCCTGTATATAATGGCGAGAAATTTATCAAAGAAGCCATAGATTCAATTTTGGTTCAAACCTTTGAAGATTTTGAGCTAATTATCTCAGATAATGCATCAACAGACAACACAGAGGAAATTTGTAGAGCATACACTACTCAAGACCAACGCATCCGTTACTACCGTAATGAAACGAATATCGGTTGCGCCTGTAACTTTAATCGTGTCTTTGAATTATCTTCGGGTGAGTACTTTAAGTGGGTGGCTCATGACGATTTACACGCTCCAGATTTTATCAGGAAGTGTATTGAGGTACTTGACCAAAACCCTGAGGTAATTTTGTGCCACTCTCAGGTGTATTTCGTTGATGAAAACGGCAAATTCTTACAGAACTACGATATCAACCTAAAAACCAATTCAACCAAACCACACGAACGGTTTCACGATCTTCTAACTAAGCATCTGTGCTATCAATGTTATGGAGTCATCCGTTCCAGCGTCCTTAAAATAACACCACCTATGGGTGGTTACGGTGTAGCAGACGGAATCTTTTTGTTAAGACTCGGTCTTCTCGGTCAGTTTTATGAAATCCCCGAATACCTATTCTTTGCAAGAAGTCATCAGCAACACTCATTGAGTATGTTCTTTCCAGATTACTTGTCGTTTACGAGCAACAATCCAAAATACTCATTAAGTATGTTGCCGGATTTCTATTCCTATGCTGTGTGGTTTGATTCATCACAAGAAGGCAAAATTTTATTTCCACATTGGCGAATATTTTGGGAGTATTTGCGCTCCGTTCAGATGGGTTCACTAAATTGGTATGAACGGATGCGTTGCTACATAAGCATAATACAGCAACTCAAAGGTACAGAGTATCTTTTGATGAAAGATTTGCTTGTCGCTGCTCAAATGTTCTACAAACGTTTGCAGCAAAAATCAATCAAAAAACAGGTTCAACCTTATACCACAAGTCCAATTACAGCAATTTTCAGGTAAAGTCGGCTCTAGAGAAGTTTCTAAGAGCGCGAGCTTTACGTGAATAGACCACAGTCGTAGGGGCGAGGAAAGGCGAACGCCCTTACAAACGGTGTGGTTTATAGAGAGTGAAAACCGCTGTAATACTGCTTTCAATACTCTTCCCATTAGACTCTATTCCCATCATCTCCTGGGTGAGCAATGTGTAGCTGAGATCGAAATCTGTCTTGATTGAGCATTGCCACTTCTTCCTCAAATTTCTCTCAAACTAAACTCAAATCCATTGTTGATAACTGCAAAATCATGCTTAGAATATCTAAACTCAGTACTTTTTTGCTTGCTACTATTGCAAGCATAAGCTTCGTAAAAACAGTGCAAGCGCAGCCGACTGAAACACTGACTGTCGTAGTAGACGGAATAAAGCATCAAAAAGGTCAGGTTTGCTTAAGACTTTTCTCTAATGAAAAAGGATTTCCGCAGGGTGATAGTGGTGGAGTCCAAAGTGGCTGTAGTCAAATAAAAGGAACTACACTCACTAAGCAGTTCTATGGCTTGAAGCCAGGAACTTACGCTGTCGGTATAGTTGACGATCAGAACGGAGATCACAAACTAAACTCAAACCTTTTCGGTATTCCGGAAGAAGGTTTTGGTGTTTCCAATAATCCAACGATATCGATCGCAACAGGTTCACCAAAATTTAGCCAATCTAGTTTTGTAGTCAACAAAAACACCACCATCAAAATTCACATGAAATATTCTCTCGACAAATAAATTTCTGTTTGTAGTTGTGCTTTAGCGCTAAAGCGCAACTACAAACAGTAAGATTTTACATTTCATCACATAACTTTGTTTTTTACTGGAGACCCTAATGAAAGAATTAGCAATATTGCTGTCCCTCGTTTTGCTAATTTGGTGGGCTATTCAGGTATTTCTCTCACTGCGGTTTTTTTTGTACCTGCGATCGCACCACCAAGATACATTACCAGATAATCAGCTACCCAAAACTGCGGTCATTGTTTACCTGCGTGGAACCGATCCCCTTTTGTCGAAATGTTTGCGATCGCTGTTAAATCAGAACTACCCACAGTACGATTTAAAGCTCGTCATTGACAACGAGCAAGATCCGGCTTGGAACATTGTCACAGAGACACTTTCTCAGGAAACTTCCCAGAACGTGCAAGTTAGTCCTCTGCGGATAGCAAGTCCTAATTGTAGTCTTAAATGCAGTTCTCTAGTGCAAGCTGTTTCCGAACTCGACGATTCATACAAAGTGGTTGCTTCAGTAGATGCTGATATGATCGTCCATTCTAATTGGCTGCGCGAACTTGTCAGCCCTCTCGCCAATCCCAAAGTTGGAGCGACAACAGGGAACTGCTGGTATGTACCGACTGGTAAGTCTTTAGGATCTTTGGTACGTTACTCGTGGAATATCTACGCAGTTGTGCAGATGTACACGCACCGGATTCCTTGGGGTGGAGCTTTGGCGATAAAAACAAAACTGATTCACCAAACAGAACTGCTTGATAAGTGGGGACAAGCCTGTGGCGAAGATACGATGATTTACAGTGTTTTGGCAAAACATGGTAAGCAGGTTGTATTTGTACCTTCCCTCATGACTCTCAATCGTGAAGAGTGCCAGTTATCTAGTTTCCAAAGTTTGTTGAAGCGACAACTTCTTTCTTCTCGACTTTACCATCCTCAATGGTGGGCGATTGTTGCTGAGTCGATTTTAAGCGTGCTGCTTCCCAATCTGATGTTGGTGTTATTTGTAGCAGCATTGTGTACGAAACAATGGGATGCAGCAGCTATCTTCTTTAACAGCTTCGGGGCTTATATGCAGGCATTGCTTTTTCTGGCGATCGCCTTAGAGAAAAGCGTGCAGCACGTCCTGCGTCGGCATCATCAGCCATTGACAAAATTATCACCTGTGACAACGATGAAAATGTCAATATCATTTCCCCTGACACAGTGGATTTACGGACTAGCCATGATATCGTCTTTAGGAATGACAAAAGTCAAATCGCTCAGAGCTAATTATTAAGACTGACAAGGGAAATTTTGTAGGGTGGGCAATGCGTAGCATATTCAGTTTAAATCTGATATGGTTCGGCATTGCCCATCAAACTAGCGTCACCAAGACGCTAGACTCAGACCCCCGACTTCTTCATGAAGTCGGCGAGCGCGAACACTTTACACTTTCTTCAGTGTAGCTTTATCTTTTTAAGTAATTTATATGACAGGCTTAATATATAAGCAAGCAACTATACGAGCAATCATACCAAAATTTATATTAGATCCTTGGTAAGCAGCTGGCGTATTGTCAGATTAAATTGTCCGTGACATATTTTATAAAAATTAGCATTTAATACTAATTAAAGTAGTATTTTTGACTATACCAAACTTACGCTTTGTCTCCCCTCCCCACTTGCGGAGAGGGGTTCTTTTGTTCTGGTCAATTTGACGGACATGATATTACTTATGTCATCCCAATCTTTCCAACAAATGCTCTCCAACGCGCAAAGCATTTGCCATAATTGTGAGCGATGGATTTACCGCACTACTAGATGGGAAAAAACTACCATCAATAACGTAAAGATTATCAACATCATGTGTGCGACAATTGATATCAAGTACCGAAGTTTTAGGGTCTTCACCAAAACGACAAGTTCCACATTGATGAGCTACTTCTTGCAAGCCCATCTTTGAGGTAATAAATGATGAAAACGAGCTAAAGCGATAGGGTCGCCCCCTAATGGACTTCAACACTTCATTCCAACGTTCAATCAAGCGATAAAATGCTTCTTGATTGTTATTTGTATAGTCAATAATAATCTTCTCACCGTTGATCTGAACACGATTATTGAAGTCGGGTAAATCTTCAGTGATTAACAACCAACAAAGGGAATGATTTGCCACAAATTCAGATATTTTGCTAGGCATAAAAGCTGGTGCATGAGCGGCGACTTTATCTTTATGGATATTGCCGAGTAATTGTACGCTTCCCATCGGGTAAGTAAAATCTTTTTCACCCCAATAAAAATCATTGACAGCAAGTGTCTTTTGAAAAACTGTTGGATTGGGTTTTGTGCTTAAAGCCATAACTACGGCAAACTTATGTGCCATGTAATTACGCCCGACAAGATGAGAACTATTAGCCAATCCATTTGGGTGTTGGTCGTTGGCAGATTTCATTAACAAGACTGCTGAATTAACTGCACCACAAGCAACAACCACAATATCTCCAGTAAACATCTGAAGCTTGCCTGCAATTTCTGCTTCCACTCCAGTCACTTCTCTCCCCGATGCACTGGTATGCAAACGCATGACTTTTGCATTGGTAATTAAAGTCAGATTGGGATTGACAAGTGCTGGACGTACACTGTTAATGTCAGCATCAGCTTTAGCATTGATAAAACACGGGAAGCCATCACAAGTATCGCAACGAATACAAGTACTTAAAGAACGATTGACTTCATTAAGTTTGACAGCAAGCGGTATATAAAATGGATGCAAGCCTTGATACTTTAGGGCATAATGGATGTTTTGAATGTAGGGTTCGTGGCTGACTGCTGGAAAGGGATAGTCTTCATCAATCTGCGGTTCAGTAATATCGACACCTCGCTGACCATGTACTTCATAAAGTTTCTCAGCTTGGGCATAGTAGGGAGCAAAATCCTGATACTTTAATGGCCATTCCGGGGAAATGCCACCTTTATGAATAACTTTTTCAAAGTCCTGCTGGCGAAACCTGAACAAGGCACCACCATAAAATTTAGTGTTGCCGCCAACATAATAGTGCATGACTGGTCGTATGGCTTTGCCGTTTTTATCATACCATACATCACTATTTCGATAGCGTTCTTTTCGCAGAACCTGCTGAGAATCCCAATTCGCTTTTTCTCTTGGTAGAAAAGTTCCTCGTTCTAGAACTAAAATTTTCTTACCGCTTGATGCCAATCGATTAAGCAGAGTTCCACCACCGGCACCTGTACCAATGATGATGACATCGTAATGACCATCAGCCATTTTTGTATGTTCTTTTGAGTTAATTGTGGATTTACAGAACAATCAGCTATTAGCGATTAGCAGTTAGCAATCAATTCAATTGGTAAACTTTGGCTCCAAAAAATGACCCTTGTTAATAAATATTGAGCGATTAGAGTAACGGTAGAATGCTTAATATAAAATTATCAATGAATTTTAAATTGCTAAATGC
>JAQYWN010000277.1 GCA_029379265.1 Rhizonema sp. NSF051 | reverse complement strand
ATTTTAAATTGATTATTTAACAACCCCTCCAAGTTTTCTGTATGGAGGGGATTTTATGACTCAACTACTTAATAATGATCGCGCTTCAACATAACTAAAAACTTAGGCTATTAGCTAATAGCTATGCCTGAGTAAGAATTCTTTGGATAATCTGGACACCAGAAATAGCTTGCCAAGCAAAAAGTCCTAAAAGTGCAAAATTCAACAAAATATGAGTTACACGTGCCCAATTTGCTCCTTTCTGCATAAAAGGAGATAAAGACGCAGAAAAACCAATCAAACTTGTCATGCCAAGTCCTACAAGCAGGTGAGGTCCAAAGAACAACTTACCATTATTAATATAGGTGACAGCCATAGCACCAACAGCACCCGATATCATCAAAGCCAAAATTATTGAACCGATTTGGTAGTGTCTGACGTTATATTTCCCTTTAATCAGTTCTTTCTTTTCTTCGCCTTGAGCATTTCTAGTCCGCTGTACTTGCAGTCCCAGATAAGCGGCATAAACAGAGGCGAACAATAACACCCACATCAAGATCGGGTGAAAGAAGTTTGACCAGTATTTAACCGATGGTGAAAGCTCTAGATTCATACAATTGTCCCCTGTCATAAATTCTTCATAAAAATTAGCATAACTCTAATTGTGATTGGGGAGATGAGAAGATGAAAAGTGGTTAGTGGCTCATGGTTTAATTTGGATAACTTGTAAGCAGAAATGACAACATCCACAAACCCCGCCCAGAAAGCGGTTAGTATTACCTTTCTGACAACTAACAACCAACAACTAATAACTGACAAATGACTAAAAATAACGATCTCTTATTGCTGGTGGCAGCTAGAAATGGCGATAGAGCGCAAGTGCAAGCACTGATCACCTCAGGTGCAAAGGTAGACATAAGCGATCCCAATGGCACCACGGCATTAATGTTCGCTGCCAATTCAGGTTACACTGAAATTGTGCGATCGCTCCTCAATGCTGGGGCAAATATCAACTTACCTAGAAAACGGTATGGTTTGACAGCTTTAATGTTGGCAGTTAGCGCTCATCAAGTTGACACTATAAAGTTATTACTACAGTATGGTGCTGATGTCAATGCTATTAATGAAGATGGTAGCACAGCTTTAATGGCAGCCGTTGTGAAAGGCTATGTCGATATAGTGCGGCTCTTACTTGCTGAAGATGCTAAAGTAAGTATAAAAGATCAAGATGATGACACTGCCTTAAAACTAGCAGTACGCTTCGGACAGACAACTATTGTACAAGAACTAATACAAGCTGGTGCAGATGTCAATAGCCAAGATGAAGAAGGTGAAACTGTATTGATGGTAGCGGCAGACTTGGGACATGTCGAAGTGATTGAAGCATTGTTAGCGGCAGGGGCTGATGTCAATATTCAAAACAGAGATGGTGGAACAGCTCTATCAGCAGCAACGGCAGCAGGACATAGTGCGATCGCTTCCGCTTTACTTGCTCGCGGGGCTGATGTCAACATTCAAGATAAAGATGGTGAGACGGCTTTGCATCTTGCTGTTGTCGAAGGCTATGAAGATGTAGTGCAAGTTTTACTAAAGCATGGTGCAAATGTACAAATCAGAAACAACTTAGGCGATACACCCATTCTTGTGGCAGCGTTGCAAGGACACAGCCAAATTATCGAAGCATTGCTGCAACAAGGATCTAATGTGAACGAGAAAAACTTGGGCGAGACACCTCTAGCACTGGCTGCAATACAGGGATATACAGAGATTGTAAAGGTTTTACTCGATTCTGGCGCTGATGTCAATAGTCAAGGAGAGAATGGAAAAACGCCCTTATTTAAAGCGGCAGAACACAATCACATAAATGTGATACAGCAGTTAGTAGCAAAACGGGCAAACGTGAATCTACAAGACTCAGCAGGCGCAACAGCTCTGATGTGGGCTGCAGCGCGGGGTTATAGCGAAATAGTACAATTGTTAATGAAATCTGGGGCAAATGTAAACTTGAAAAACTCGGGTGGTTATACAGCTATGATGCTAGCAGAGTTTAACGGGTATGCCAATGTAGTCAGGATTTTAAAGGCATCTCAAACAAAAGAATGATTAAAGACAGGAGTCAGGAGATTGGAATCAGGAGTCAGGAGTTATTATTTTTCCGCTCCCCTCATCCCCTGCTTTTATGGGTGGGAATTGGTTGTAATAAGGGAGTTTCTCGGCAGATGCTTGAGGCTGCCATTGAACACGTGTTTAGAGAAAATCAATTAGCTGAAAGTGCGATCGCAGGCATTGCGACTATAGATGTGAAAATAGATGAAGTTGGTTTAATAGAACTTTGCCTTGAACGTAATTTTCCTATACAAATTTTCTCCTCTGAAATTCTTCGTTCCGTCTGTGTTCCCAACCCGAATAAAGCTATTGAAAAAGAAATGGGAACTTTTAGCGTTGCGGAAGCTGCTGCAATGCGAGCCGCTCAATGTCAAAATTTATTGGTTCCCAAAAAAATTTTCCGTTCTTTAATTCCGAATCAAAAAGGTGCAGTAACGATAGCAATTGCTCAACAACTACCGCGCTCGCGGAATTAAAATAGGCCATCGCACTGTAATCTGTTAAGATTGCGCGTTTACCAAAGATGAGGGAGGGACAAAGAGGCGATCGCTCTTTTGAAGAGTCTCGCAACTGGGGCGAGCCACAACTCCAGGATATGGCTCCAAGGCGAATTCTTGATCTGGGTTGCTTAATAAATAGCGATCGCAAACCCCAAATAGTTCAGTTTCAGTCCGAGCGTAACGCATATTGCTCAAGAACGCGCCCTCAGAATCTACACTTTGCCCAATGAAGTTAAGATACTTCTTCATGTGGTTAACGCGGGCAAGCTCCGGTATCGTGGGTGCACATGTTGTCCGATACAGTTTGTCTATGTAATCACGAACTTCACCCAGAGTCACCATAGAAACAGGTTGATTGCTCTGATATTGGCGGATTTGCTTAAAAATCCAGGGGTTTCGGATCGCCGCACGACCGATCATGACGCCTGCTGCTCCTGTACTTGACAAGACGTCAGTTGCGGTATAAAATGATGTAACGTTCCCGTTTGCTAAAATCGGACAATTTACCCGCTGTACGGCGTGTGCAATTAGATCGTAATGTACAGCGCTATGATACTTCTCCTTAACGGTACGACCGTGCAAGCTTAGCAAATTGATGTTGTACAGGTTGATATAGTCAAGGATACGATCAAAAAAATCAGTATTTTCAAAGCCAATTCGCATTTTAACTGTGAACAGCCCATCAACGGAAGATCGCAACTCGCCAAGAATTTGGTTTACCTTTTCAGGATCGCGTAACAGCCCACCACCAACGTTTTTACGATAAATTCTTGGAGCAGGGCATCCCATATTGAGGTCGATGCCCGCTACTGGGTAGTGGCTCAACTCTCTGGCAACGCGTACTAGATCGGGAATGCTCTCACCAATGATCTGAGCAAAGATCGGGCGATCAGTGGAGTTCTCTGTAATACAACTCAGGATTTTCCGATTTAGGTTAGAACTAGCGTATACGCGAAAATACTCAGTGAAAAAGTAATCGGGACTACCATAGTTAGCGATGATGTTCATAAATCGCAGATCTGTCACATCCTGCATAGGAGCAAGAGCCGTCAAGTTAAGTCCCGGATTTAGAGGCGGAGGAAGGCGATCTGATTGTGGCATTTGCAACAGATGAGTTGAATTTTTGCACTTGATAATCGTATCAGTCGATCAAATCTTTATAGAAATAGTTGACTTGACTGACTCTCGCTCGTGTAATTTCTGGAACCATTCATATCAAATGAGGGTACTCAAGAAGCCAATCCTCATTGAAGCGTAGGCTGTAGTACCCCAGAGAACATAACGCTGCCACATCTGCTATAGTCCAAGTTTCACCGCCTAGCAAATATTTAGCAGATCGCAGTTGTTCATCAAAAATTGGCTTCCATACGATTATTTAATATTTAGTATTTTGTCCGATAATAAGTGGGAGCTTAATCGCGTATAAGGTTTTGTACCCACAGACGGATAATACTATCATCTTACTCAATGGCTCGCAAAAAGTAATTAATTATACTAGAAACAATTGCTAGTACTATTGAACCTAACAACGCAGGGCCAAAACCCTTAATCTGAAAATCATAACCAGGAGTGAGAGCACTTGCGAGCAAAAGAGTCAAGGCGTTGATCACAAAACTAAACAAACCAAAGGTGATAACGGTAATCGGAAACGTTAAAACTGCCAAAATAGGTCGAATGAATGCATTAACGAAACCGACAATAATGGCAGCAATCAAGGCTCCACTAAAACCATGCACAACAAAACCATTATTGTGAAGGATTTGAGCCGTGAGTAGTAACGCCACAGCAGTGCTGATCCATGTTAATAAAAAGTGTTTCATAAAATTTTTTCCAAAAATATAAATTTGGTAATCGGAACCGAAACAATTATATGGTAAGAAATTCCCCAAGTTCCAATTACCAACCTCAACTAACAATATGCAACTTGTAAGCGTATTAGTTTAGTATTCCTACAGATTCCCAACTGTCTCGGATGATATCTAAGTCGGGGTCAGTTTTAATTGATACTTGAAACTTACAGGGATTGAGTTTAAGGGCTGACTCTAGACTTTCAATTGCTAGCGTTCTTTTTCCCAGTCGGGCTGCACAACAAGCGCAGTTATACCAAGCATACTCATCAGTTGGTTTTAGCTTAGTTGCTTTTTGATAGTTGAAGAGCGCGGCTTCATAGTCTCCAACATATCTAAAGGTATCCGCAAGCTTGTAGTAAGTCCAAAAATTGTCCGAATGGATTGCTTTGGCACGCTCATAAGAAGCGATCGCCTCAGTATACTGCCCCAAATGTCTGTTGGCATCTCCCCGACGAAACCATGCCCAGTAGTCTTTGGGACGGATTGACAACGCTTGATCGTAAGAGGCGATCGCCTCAGTATACTGCTCCAAATGTCTGTTGGCATCTCCCCGACGAAACCACGCCCAGTAGTCCTTAGGGCGAATTGCCAATGCTTGCTCAAAAGAAGCAATCGCGTCTGAGAACCGATCTAAATCTTCTAGCAAAATGCTGCCTCGGTTGTACCAAGCCCAGTAATCATTTGGACGAGCTGCTAAGGCTCGATCAAAACTGGCGATCGCCTCCTCGTATTCACCTGATTCCCAAAGGCGGCTCCCTCTATCGTACCAAATCCAGTATTCTTTGGAGCTATCTGCCTGACTCATTATTTATTTCCTAAAAAGTGATTTAAGCTACAGAAATTTCCGTATTCTTCTATTATCACCTGGATTTTTTAGATTGTCTCAAAGTTAGGATTTCAAGCGCTTTAGCTATCACCTAAGAACTCAAATTACTAGTGCCACCTACTTGGGTTGCGCCTTCAGGTGCTGGTGGGTGGTAAGTCATTGATTGTAACCCCAAACGACCGGGACCTGTAAAGCGATTAAGCGTGAATGAGATCCCACCAAGCATCACTCCAATTGCTCCCAAAATACCACCACTTGATTGCAGCGCGGTGACTGTATCCATTCGTACCGACGAGTCTTTCCACAGCCAAGCCCCAGGTTCTACATCCAGTACCTCCCCTGCAGCTAGGTTCTTTTCAAAGACATTGCCGTAACCGTGGATTAAGAGCAGCCCCCCATCTTGCTTACCATGAAAGCGGTCAATGAAGAATCCGCCACTGCGGCTGAAAAAGAGGTTTGCTAACCCGCGTTGGAAAGAGAAATCGTATTCGACATTGCTCGTAGCAAGCAAGAACTGATGTTCCCTCACATCCACAGACTGTCCGCGCCCCAACTGCAAGGCAACAATCTGTCCGGGAGCCTCGCGAGAGAAAGCAATGTTTCCAGGGCCGTGGGCTTCACTGATAAAAATTTGCAGTCCAGCAAAATACCGTTTAACAGCTCCCTTCAAACCTTTCACACCCAAACGAACATTAGGATGCTTCCACAGTAGAATGTGATGCTCAAAGTAAACGGATTGCTGATTTCCCAGTTCCACATCAACGACAGGCACCACTTACTTTATTTTTAGCAATCCCAAGTGCAAAAGTGCGTAAATCTGTAGCGAATTCATAATTTTACAAAATATCGGCTCGTAATTACGCTCTCGAGCGTTCTTAATCGTATGAAAGCGCTCGAGAGCGCAACTACGAACTTTAAATTAATTATTCAACCGGACATTATCTTCCAGATTGGAAATATTGATGTAGCGTGCCTACGGAAATACAGTCACGCAAATGGCGTAGTCGTGGGAAATTTTAACTTTTTGCAAAAATTTTTTACACTTATCAAAATTGCTGTCAGCTACTGCTACTGGCGATCCCCGCTTTCACAAGGGTCTGAGTGTATAGAGGAACTCAATAAGATTTACATGAAACTATAATAAACTACTATTTATCTATCGGAAAGCAGAGTTAAAAAAATGTCTGTCTCATACACTTTTTTAGTTAATCCTCATGTCAGACAGCACTTAAAGCCCCGCTCAGTCTTACCACTAAAGCCGAATAGTGTTTGGAAAATTGAAGCAGGGGTTATACGAACTGTTACGTGGCATGAAGATGGTACACTCGTTACTCTGGGAGTGTGGGGAGCTGGAGATATCGTTGGGCAAGCTTTTTCAAAGATCGAACCTTATCAAATTGAATGCTTAAGTATAGTTGAGGCGATGATTCTCCCTTTGGATGAGTGCTTGCCAATGACAGATGTTCTGCTTAGCCACATCCAGCAAGTTGAAGAATTGATGGTGATTCGCAGCTATAGAACTGTGGAAATAATGCTGATTAAACTGTTAGGCTGGTTAGCTAAAAAGTTTGGTCGTGTAGTAGAACAAGGACATCTGATTGATTTGCGTCTCACTCATCAAGACATTGCGGATTTGCTAAACTCGACTCGCGTGACAATCACTCGTGCCCTCACTCAGTTGGAAGCACAGGGTTTGATTCACCGTCTCTCGCTACATCGGATTGTGCTGAAAGAGGAACAAATTTGGCACTATGAAATTTAGATAAGTTAATACCACCAAGCATCTCCGTCAGCGTTGAGCTTCCCAAGAATTTTAATATTCAGCGATTCTAGGTAAGTTAAGCCTCTATCAATTTCTGCTACTGATCCTTGAAGTTCCAAGTCAAAGCACCCATGTCCATCTGTGTTTTCTCCCAACATTGCTCCGGTAATGTTGAGTGTTAAGCTGTGAGTGGAAATAAGTTGAGAAATCACGGGCTCTTGATGATAGCACGGAGGAATGTGCAGGCGCAAGCGAACCTGAGTAACACTACTTTTTTCGGAAAATGATGGAATCATAAATAAAAGTTTATACCTTAAGAATCGGATCTGCCAATCAGTGTATCAAGACAATATATAACCCAATACGGTTGCTGTTTGCGCTAGAAGATCTTCTCAACTCCCCGCTAATACCATTTCACCAAAATCTTGATACAAATGATTAGTTTCTAATTCTTTCCCCCTGCCCCCAGCAAGACTGCTAGAATGCCCCCCATTTGTATCAACCTTAAAGTGAAACAGTATAAATAGGGGGGTTAAATTCTCTTATACCCATAAAATTGATCCATAATTTCAAATCCGCGCACCCAAAATAGAATGACCTTAATCTTAACAAATGATGACGGGATAGATGCTCCTGGCATTCAGGCACTGCTGAAAGCTGTTGATGGACAAGATGTCATTATCGCTGCTCCCAAAGACCATTTATCTGGCTGCGGACATCAAGTGACTACGATTCGCCCGATTCATGTCCACTGCCGTAGCGATCGCTCTTATGCGATTGCTGGCACTCCCGCTGACTGTATTCGGATTGCCATAACACACATTTTTCCAAACGTCAAATATGTACTTTCTGGGATCAATGCCGGAGGTAATATGGGAGTCGATACTTATATTTCCGGCACGGTTGCGGCTGTACGAGAAGCTGCAATACACGGCATTCCCGGAATTGCAGTTTCCCATTATCGAAAAGGCAAGCTAAATTTTGATTGGGACAAGGCTTCCAGGTGGACAGCAGAAGTTCTGGTTGATTTACGGAACCGTCCTTTAGAACCGGGAACGTTCTGGAATGTAAATTTACCGCATCTGCTTCCAGGAGAGCGCGATCCAGAAGTTGTGTTTTGTCAACCTTGTACTAGACCTTTGCCGACTAACTACCGTATTGACGGTAATGAGTTTTATTATGTAGGAGAATATGCCAAGCGCGATCGCACTCCCGGTAGCGATGTAGACGTATGTTTTTCTGGTAAAATTGCTGTAACTCTGTTAAAAGTCTAACTTCAGATATCCTCTCCTTGAATCATTGTCATTAGACGGTCTATGTTTTGTGTGAGTTGGGTCAGTTTTTGCAGTGAATAATCCTGAGATTCAGTCAACGTCTGTACGGCATCACACAGTGCTAAAATCTGATAGCCTTGTTGCTGCACCTGGTTTCCTTGTGCTTCGACTTGATGGCTAAGATTATCCATTCTGTCAGCTAGACGATCTATTGTCTCAGTAGTAGCGAGTACTGCTTCCCCAATTTGCTCGACAATTGATTCCAAACGATTGATTTTAACTTCGGCTCCTGCTGTCGTAATCATTTCTTTAGCACCTCTGGGATTACCTTATACTAAATTTGCGACTCTTTACGGGAACAAGTGATACCAGACTGCATCTTATTAAGTGTATGTAAATTATAGAGACAAGCCATAACGCATCTCTGTTTGTAACTTGGTATAATACCTCTTCTTAATGAAGCTGCAATATAATCCTCTTGGCTAACGCCATCTACCCAAGGTATCGGGGGGAATAAAGTTCAGTTTTTAATAAGGCGCATCTCCATACAGAATTCGTATAAATACAAGTAGCACTAAATGTGCTGATACTTTATGCTATATTGCCATTTTATTTAGCACACTGGTGTAAATACCGAAGTCAAGAAGAGGCAGAGGGGCTTTCTAGCGGGGAGCAGGGGAGAAGAACAACCCCATCGATGAATGGAGGGGCTTGGTGGGAGATGAAGAGAAATTCAGCTGTTCCACGAGTAAATTCGGGGGCACCAGACCAGATTGCAGGGATACAGGGGACAACAAATTTTTTGTCCCTTTTTTATTTCCCCCTGCTAGAAAGCCCCCTGCCCCCTGCCTATATGTCACTCTATAAATTCCTTGCGCTGGATCAGGAGCGGTTCGATAAATAAAGCTTGAGAGCATTTTTGTGTAAGTTGTCAGCATCATTATTTTTAGTTATGAAG
>JAQYWN010000276.1 GCA_029379265.1 Rhizonema sp. NSF051 | reverse complement strand
GTCAAAAAGTAACTTTATTATACGCTTGACATAAACTGTAGCAGTAGTAAAATCTACAACAAATTAACGGGTATCAGGGTCAAAAAAGGCTCATGAAAGTGTGGCAGAAGAAAACTTCTCCACACTGAGTTTTAGCATCTACCGGATCGCGGCGATCCAGGTTAGTATTATGACTTAGCGATGCCAATGATTGGTTATCGATGTTGAATTTCCGAGATTTTATGGACCATAGTCCACAAGACGGCAGTACTATCCTCCTCTGAACTGGCGAGCATGTCTCCCAGTGCAGGGGAGACATTAGGAGGTTTTATGCTTACGCAAGATGCTCACAGTTCAGTTATTGACATTGCTGATCTAAATCAGCTCAAAATAGAATTGAATCGTTTACAACCTGTTGATGCAGGAGAGTTCATTACACAATTACCTCAGCAACAACGGGCAATTTCATTCCGCCTCTTGAACAAACGTCAGGCAATTCATGTCTTTGAATACCTACCAGGTGAAGTACAACAAGAACTGATTACTTCTCTACATGATGTGCAAGTAGCGCAAATTGTGGAGGCAATGAGTCCTGACGAACGAGCTGAGTTGTTTGATGAACTGCCAGCAGGCGTCGTTAAATGGTTATTACAAGAACTAAGTGCAGAAGAACGGCAAGCGACTGTGACGATTCTCGGTTATCCTGAAGGCACTGCGGGACGAGTAATGACAACAGAATACGTACAATTGCAAGAAGGCTTGACTGTCGGTGAAGCTTTGAAAAAAATCCGTTCTCAGGACGAAGACAAAGAGACGATTTACTATGCTTACGTGACGAATGATAAGCGCATGTTAGTGAGTGTTGTCTCTCTACGGCAGTTGTTCTTTACTATCCCCAGTACTAGTATTCGAGAAATTGCCAGCAGTCGCCTCATCAAAGTGACAACGGAAACGCCTCAGGAAGAAGTCGCGAACATAATGAAGCGCTATGACTTATTAGCATTACCTGTCGTCGATCGCGAAGATCGACTAGTAGGTATTGTCACAATTGATGATGTCATGGATATTTTGGAAGAGGAGGCGACAGAAGACATTCAAAAACTGGCAGGGGTTAGTGGTGGGGAAGACTCAGCTTTGTCCTCTCCTTTAGTCACTATTCGTCAGCGTTTACCTTGGCTGTTGGCAATTATGTGTCTGTATATCGGTGCTTCAAGTGCGATCGCGCCTTTTCAGTCAACAATTTCAATGGTGCCGGTGCTGGCTGTGATCATGCCGCTTTTTTCCAATACAGGTGGCACTGTGGGTATTCAAGCTTTAACAGTCACAATCCGTGGACTTGGTGTAGGAGAAGTCACTCCTCAAGATACTCTGAAAATTCTCCGCAAGGAACTGACTGCGGGACTGGGTACAGCTTTAGCATTAGGATTGACTATGGTGATTCTTTCCTTAATTTGGGCATCACCTCAAGAACGATGGGTGTCGTTAGTTGCAGGAACTGTCATGGCATTGAACAGTTTGATCGCTGTCAGTTTAGGAACTCTACTACCAATGGGTTTGCAGCGACTGAAACTCGATCCGGCTTTGATGAGTGGGCCACTTGTAACAACAGTACTCGATGCGATCGGATTCATGATTTTCCTATCGCTGATTTCTACAGCATTACATGTTTTTCATCTACAACATTAACTGACCGCCCGCATGTTGAGAGTTGATAGGTGATTGGTACCATCAACCATCAACTATCAACCAATCACGACACTATGCCAAAAAATAAATAGTTATATGCCGACTACCTGGATTCGTCACCACATTCTTTCCCTCGCTGACTTCACCACTGCTGAATACAATACCGTTTTGCAAACTGCTTTTAGTTTTCAGGAGGTGCTATCACGACGGACGAAGAAAGTGCCAAGTTTGCAGGGACAGGTGGTTGCCAATTTATTTTTTGAGCCGTCTACCCGCACTCGGAGTAGTTTTGAACTAGCTGCTAAGCGCCTCTCAGCAGATACGCTGAACTTCGCCTCAGCGAGTTCTTCCATCACAAAAGGAGAAACTATTCTTGACACAGCCAAGACTTACTTGGCTATGGGAACTGATATCATGGTGATTCGCCATCGAGAAGCAGGAGTCCCTCAGGCGATCGCCCAAGAAATGGATCGTCTCGGTGTTCGAGTCAGTGTCCTCAATGCTGGAGATGGCCAACACGAACATCCTTCCCAAGCACTCTTAGACTTATTTACCATTTGTACTCTCCTCGATCCAGATCGTCCTCAAATTGAACTCTTAAAGGATAAAAAAATCGCTATTGTTGGAGATATCCTGCATTCGCGAGTGGCACGTTCAAACATCTGGAGTTTAATAGCCACAGGTGCCGAAGTGCATCTCGCAGCACCACCGACTCTTTTACCTAAGTTATTTGCTCAGTATATTACTGATGAGGATGAGGGAGGAGAATTCCCAATCCAAAGTTCAAAATCCGTCTGGGAAAGTTTACCACAGAAAGAAACTCTACCGCTCCTCACTGAGCGCGAAAAACCTGCCGCCAACGCTGACTCCCAAGCAACTCTCCGCAAAATCCAAAATAATAAGTTGTTTCTGCATTGGCAGTTAGAACCTGCCTTACAGGATGCTGATTTTGTGATGACATTGCGCTTGCAAAAGGAACGAATGACAGCCCATCTCTTACCTTCTTTGCGAGAATACCATCAGATGTTTGGCATCACACGCTCAAAGCTGCAACTGTGTAAGCCAAATGTTAAAGTCCTGCACCCAGGCCCTGTTAACCGTGGTGTCGAAATTAGCTCTGATTTAATGGATGATCCCGAATTTAGCCTGATTCAGGCACAAGTGACTAGTGGTGTCGCCGTCCGTATGGCACTCCTGTACTTAATTGGTAGTGGCAAAGTTCAGTAGACATCTCCTCGAATAGTTGATTGCACTGATGCTCCAATGTACCGCAACCCCTGTAGAATTTGTTCGCGCTCAACTGAGTTTTCTAACAGTCGGTATTGTTGGAAATATTCAGATCAAAAACTTAACGCACACAACATTTTACTAGCTATCGCTGGGGCGTGTTTTTTCATCAACGCAGAACGAACAGCAGCAGTATACTGGTAACGCAGCGCCGCCCAATCGAGAGTGATCGCATCACCTGAGTCATAAGTTACAGCAATTTTCAGGTAATTAGACCACAGTCGTAGGGGCTCTCGGCCGTGACGCTCGTTCGCGTAGCGTCTCCCAAGGGGAGACGACACAGCTTAGCTACGAAGATCGCCCTTACCAATAGTGTGGTTCATAGAGAGTGAAAATTGCTGTAAAACAGACGCGATCACATTCAAGGCATGTGCCATCGTTGGCTTGATCCTGGATCTGAAAAGTCATCTCTCGTAATCGCCTTCCATGCGTGAAAAAAGTCTATCTGTAGATATTGACTCTTCAAATTTAATCCCAACCACATCAGTCCAGAGACAGGCTTTTGTCTACCTAAAGTCGTATTTCTCTATTTTAGACTGTGTATTAGTACCTAAGTACGACTTAATTATTCTTACACCCGTAGCAAGAGGAGGAATTCCTAGAAATAAGAGAGACTAAGTTACAGAAGCAAAAAATCAAATGTAAACACATTTAGTGAACAGCTTCTATTAACGAGTTCGGTGAATAATTATGAAAATGAAGTTTTTAACCCCACTAGCCTTAGTAACTACAGTAATTCTAGCCGCTCCCGTTTCTGTAAAAGCTGCTAACCCTGCTGACGTTCAGAAGTTGAAACAAGGCAGTAGTTCTTGTGTTGGCTGTAACCTGTCTGGTGCCAATTTGAAAGGCGCTCATTTGATGGGTGTTGATTTAAGGAATGCTAACTTGCAGGGTGCCAATTTAGAAAATGCTAATTTAGAAGGTGCCGACCTAACTGGTGCGAACTTGAAGTCTGCTAAAATGACAGAAGCTTTTGTTAATAGCGCTAGCTTGAATGATGCCAACTTGACTAATGCCGATCTGCGTCGTGCAAATCTAAACAGCACTGAGTTAAAGGGAGCTATTTTAGCGGGTGCTAAATTGAATGGTGCTGATATAGCTAACGCACAGATTAAGGGAAATAAAGGTCAGAGATAATAGTTCCCAGTGTGAGTCTGGGAACTATGAGATTACTCTCCAGTGATTGACAAACTATCAACCCAAATTTTGGGACATACTCCTCCAGGAGTCAGCTCTGCTTCTTTATCCACATAGATAATTGATTTCAGGACTTCAAGGAAATCTCCAGCAACAGTTGCTGATTCAATACTCGTTCTAACACCGTTGTTCACTATCCACCCATCAAACGGAAGCGAAAACGAACCTTGTAAAGATTTTACACCAGCATGAAGAGCTTGTAGTTCATCGATAAACACTACATTTTCGGCTGTTTCTAAACTTAATTCTTCCTGGGCGGTTGCCGCTGCAAAGACGTGGTAAAAGTTGGGACTAACAGTCACCTTTGCACCAATATTAGCATGACCTGTGAGTTTGGCATTCATCCTTTTAGCAGTGCCAGCACTATGAAGAAAGCTAGTCAAGACACCATTTTCAATTAAGGAAATTCGGCGAGTTGGAGTTCCTTCACCATCAAAAGATTCTGCACCGATATTTGCTGGGTGTAAAGCGTCATCAGCCACAGAAAGTAAGGGTGATGCAATTTCCTTACCTAAATCTTCTGCTTTAGAAAGACTCTGATTATCTAAAATACTTTGAGCATTAAACAAATTAGAAAAAGCTCCAAGCAAACCTAAAAAAGCCTCTGCTGAGAAAACGACTCGATATTTACCAGTATTAACTTTTTCATAATTTAAGTGACTGATAGTTTTCTCTGCCGTTTCTTTGATGCAGCCATTAATATCTAGCTCATCTAAACTCCGGCTGATTCTAAAAGCGCCACCACTTCGAGGTTTTTTCCCTTCTTCCTCTGTTTTGCTATAGAGGTACATTGACGTCAAGGAGTGGGATTCTGTTCTCATTGCACCGTCGCTGTTGAGATAGAATTTGTCAAGATCTCTTTGAGCCAAGCTATTATAAGGGACTCCCTTAATCGCTGGATGCGCTGCAAGAGTTTCTTTTTCTGCAGCCAGCAAGCTCTCAATAAGTTGAGAAACAGGTGCTTGGTTGGCTCTTTCATGAGGTTTATTGTCTATAGGAACAGTCGCCTCTGGACTAAAATCTGGGGTGTTTTCTTTCACACCAAAGAAACTTGCTTCATATGCTGTTTTCAAAGCTAACTCAAGCCCTTTAGTGTCTACATCAGTTGTACTGGTGACACCCATTGTATTATTTTCATTCCAAACACGAACTGTCACACCAGAAAGATTCGAGGATTTAACCTGTTTAGGTTCACCTCGATCTACTTGAACGCCAGTTTGATCTACTGTTGAACCATAAATGTCAAACTTTTTAATGCCAAGCTTACTGGCACTTTCCTTAGCATAATTTGCAATCTCGTTGATATTCGCCATAACCTAATTCTAGATTTTGAATTTTTGAAAAAGTTAATCCCAACAGAAGCTTAAGATTACCTAATCTTCTCTATTCCTACCTTGGCACGGACAGATTCTTACGGAAGGAAACCCTCCTGCGAACTGTCCTTCTCTTGGCGGTTCACCCTCTTAGGTAATCTTCTAATGAATCAGGAGCAACTAACGTCCACCTACAGTAATTGAATCAACTTTAATATGAGGTTGTCCGACAGTAGTGTAGATACTGCCACTAATAGAACCGCAAAAACCAGGTGCCAGAGACAAATCTTGAGAACACATAGAAATCTTATTCATAATTTCCTTTGCCTCACCAATGAGAATGGCTCCCTTAAGTGGCTTGGTAACTTTGCCATTTTCAATTAAATAAGCTTCGTCCACACCAAAGTTAAACTCTCCTGTAGCACCAACACTACCACCACCCATCTTTTTACAGTAAATACCTTTATCAATGGATGCAAATAGATTATCAACACTGTATTCACCAGGAGCGATGTAAGTATTACGCATCCTGCTAGCAGCAGCATAGTTATAACTTTGCCGACGCCCACTGCCGGTTCTGGGGTGCCCGGTAAGCAAAGAACCTGCTCTGTCTGCCAGGAAATTTTTCAAAACGCCTTTTTCAATTAACAGCGTTCTTTGAGCTGGCATACCCTCATCATCCATATCGATAGTACCGAAAGCCTTTTCCTCTCTTCCTTCATCCCATGCTGTGAGACTTTCGTGGGCAATCTTTTCGCCTTTTTTGTCAGCGAAAGGAGTCGTATCGCGTTCAATTTGAGTCGTTTCTAACAAATGTCCGCAGGCTTCGTGGAAAATAACTCCACCAAAGTGATTTGCCATGATAATCGGGTAAGTGCCTGATTCCAAATAATCTGCGTAGAGCATTTTCCCAGCTGACTCGGCAATTTGTTCTGCTGAGTTTTGATAATTCCAAGTTCTTAAAAAGTTAGGATCGCTCGTATTACCCGCACGTTCAGCGATGGAAGTGCGATTTGCACCATCCGCACACAGAAGGTTAAATCCTACCGACTGGGTGAGGCGAATATCGCGAGCAAAAGTGCCATCACTGGCGGCGACTAAGACTTCTTGCCAGTCACGGAAATAAGTGGCACGACGCGATTGGACATGACTCGCTTTCTGCTTTAGCGTTGCAGTTCCTTCGAGAAGTGTTTCTCCCATTTCCTGCATAGAACTACACAAAGGTAACCAACCATCTTTACCTCTTTTTGTGGCGTAATCTCTCAGGAGTTCTAGGTTAATTTCTGGAATGAATGCGTTGGGAGCGGGGAGTTGCAATCCTAAAATAGAAAGTCCCTTTTCCAATGCCGCTTTCAAACCAGAAAATGATAAATCATTGGTACTGACGAAGCAGTCTCCATGTCCTTTAAACACTCTGACTCCAGCACCTGTTGAAAGACGTGGTGTAATACTAGTAATGCTGTCGTCTTCTGCAAGGCTGCTAATATAGTTAACGCGCTCGAGGAAGAATTCGATGAAATCAGCGCCTGCAGCACGTCCCAGCCCTAAGAGGGTTGCAAGAGGTGCTTCCCAGGTGTCATCAAATCGCTCTGTTGTCGAGGAGTAATTTAAAGTGGGGAGTTGTTTAGAGAGAAGTAAAGTACTTGTTAACATGGATAGCCTCAAGTGAGCAGCGTTGTTTTGGAGATTGAATTGAATAATCCCAGTGTGTTCAGTCTAACAAATCGGTAAAAGTCTTAATGGATGTGGAATCCGTACTTGAATCGTGTTAGTTTAAGTACGTGAATGACGACACTAATATATGTCTCAGTCTGCTATTACCGTCACCGTTAAATTATTCGCTGCTTATCAAGAAGCTTATGGAGTCCCAGAACTCGTGCTGGAATTTCCTCAACAGACACCAGTTGCCGCAGTGCGCGATCGCCTGCTTGCCCTCCATGCTGAACTCAGTCAATTGCGAGACGTCACCCGTTTCGGAGTGAACCTGCAATTTGTGGAACCAGAGAGCATCCTCCAAGATGGTGACGAAGTGGTGTTGATTCCCCCTGTAAGTGGTGGGTAAATTCAAGTAAGATATTTGTTCATTTAAAAATACTTCCTAGAATTAGACATTAAGAGAAATGATGTAGGGGCGTTCGCATGCACGGCGTTCTCCTACCCCTCCCTTGAAGCAAGCGTGACAAGTAGCGTCTCTGACTGGAGTTGGGTACGGCTGTTCCCCCCTAGTAGCAGGGCTGATTCATTCCCTAAAAGGCTTTAAAAATCAAGGGTTCAGAACCTGAAAAAGAGAAAGACTATCGGTATCAAGAATCCAAAAACTCAACTTGCGTCCTTCTTTGTAGTAAAGTCTGCTAAATTCTCGGCAGCATCCAATTCTTGCCGATACTCTTGAATATATTGCTGAACTGTGTCAAAGTCTGGATCGTCTTTGAACACGCCTGCAAATTGCATCCAAGGTTTTTGGGATTGTTCAGCAGATGGTAATTTAATTTCCATTGGAATGACTTCAACGTTGTTCATACGCTGAGTCAAAATCTCTTCCAGCATTATAAGTGCCTGCTCGCGAGTTGCGGCTTCTACGCGATACTGTGGAAGTTCCAAAATAGATGCGCTCGTGCTACCATCCTCTTTAGTTTCCAGCAAAAAATTAACCTTTAAATTAGTGGTTTGTGATGTTGCCAAAGTTTTGCTCTCCATAAAGTTCGGTCTCCACTCTTCTATCAAAATTAGAGCTTCAGCATTTTTGTTATAGCTAGTAGTTATACTATTTATGTAAGCCTTTAAAAATACTGAACTTTAAAAAGATGGAATTTGTTCATCAGTAAAGTTTAACCAAAAAGGAGGTTTCTGACTTATGCTTATTGAGCATTGCATCAATAATATAGCAATCCTAAACAGTTCATGAACGACTACGGCACAAAAACAAATCTCCGGATTAGAAGAAATCGGAGACGGCAGAGGTAGGGGCATTATGGTCGAATGCAGGGATAAGTCCTATTATTTTGGTCAATTTTTTACAGATGTAGCCACTACTTCAGATATATTATTAGCCTCCTTGCCATTTTTCTCCTGATTTCGTTGTTTAAACTCATTCAAAAAATTAAAGAACTTTTCAAAACCCGCCTTTTCATCGTGACAGTAAAGCATAATCATTTTTGACCAAGAGCTTACCGAAGTGATTCCTAGCTTTTTCTGTAGCCAAGGCTGAAATTCTCCATAAAAATCTTCTTCCTCTTCAGTATTTTCAATTTCCAATTCACTCCTCGAACATTCATACCCCACCAAAAACATAAATAAATCGCTCACAGACGGACGACCAATATACATACCTGGTTTTGCTTGAATTTTTGCTAAAATTTCATACAATGCGCTCATAATATTTTGCCTTATAATCTAGCTTCGTCTTTTATAAGTTATCTAACTCTTCTAAATCAAATTTACCACTTCGACAGGAAAAATCATTTATCCACTCACCACGGGGTAATCCTATTCCTTGACGTGAAAAATTGTCAAAAACTAGTCCTAAGACTTCTACACCGTAATGAATGCCATTATCAGTAGTTGACTCACTATCACTGTGACGATTGCTAATTATAAAGAAATCATTTCGCTTTTTAGTTCTGAGCTTTATAATTTTTCCCTCAATTCCATTAGCATCGATCCATGACTTCAAAGCTATAGCACATTTGTCACATTCAAGATTTTAAAATTGAGAGGAAATATTGCCTAGTGCTTGATAAATTTTTTCAGTGGATAATTGGCTCAATCACACATCATAAAATTTGCTTATTTTTCCTTAATAAACATAGATT
>JAQYWN010000275.1 GCA_029379265.1 Rhizonema sp. NSF051 | reverse complement strand
AATTTATATAGAAAGTAAGGAGAGCTTGAGAATCCGAATGATAACTTTTTCTAAATTGAAAAGCACTCATATTCAGGAACAAAACTTCTAGAAGCACTTCAGATCACGTATTTGGTCTTTTATCTAAGAAAATAATTTTTTCTGGTCTGCAAGAGTACTGATGAGAGAATGTAGTTGTTTTTTGGGAATAATCAACGTAAAGTCACGTGTTTAGAGAGCGGATTGAGTGGAGAAACCTAGAAGATATATACAACAGAGTACAATTGTTTTCCGTGAAGTCCCAGTGTCTTACTGCTATTATCCATAACAGTAGATTAGGCAGATGCGTGTTTTACGGGTTTAGTTGGGGAAGTAGGAGCTTACGTCTGTAGATAGAAGCCGTGATAGTGAAGCGATTTTCAAGTGTTGGAGGGATGACGACACCTGCAAACTGGAGAGTTACCCGCACCTTGAAACCTTTTCCTCGTAGACGCGCCCCTAACTGAGGATCAAATGTAAAGAAAAACAATCTGAATTTATGAAGAGTCGATAGACAAGTTAAAACAAAAATTTATTTTTTGTAAAGCATTATGAACTTGTCTAAATTACCAGAAGCAGGTTAATCTTGCGTAAGTATCTCTGGTGATAGTGATCTCGATCTGTAGGAATTTGTGATCTTAATCACAAATTAGTATGGAACTAAAGAACCGAGGTCAGTTAAGCGCTAGCGATCATTAGGAGGTCGTCTTTGAAACGAGCATTAAAAAGGAGAAAAAAGGCTGTGCAGGAAAACACACCAAGCGATGATGCTCCGGTAGAGCAGATAAATGCACTTAATCCACGGATTAACTATCGGGTGCCGAGAAAAGCCGCGATGATTGGCTTGGCAATTTCAATGGGAGCAACCAGCCTTTTGGTGACTCGACAAAGCGATCGAGCCCAAGCTGCGGAACCTACTGTCGCTCAAAACACCAACTCAATCATTCCATCTGCAGCCAATAATGAGGTGAATTTTCATCCCACAAAGTTGCTAGGAACGCCAAATGTCGCATCAGTGAGTGTGCCTGAAAATCCTGCCATAATCGAACCCACAGCAATTTCACAAGTTGCAGGGCTTGGAGCTAAATGGCAAGCAGCAGCAAAAGAACTTTCCAGACACACTTCTGGACCGATATTAATTCAAAGCTCTTACCCAATAACAAAGACTATAGCCAGCAACCCGCTGCCAACAGTACAAACACTCTATAGTATTAATACTAATAAAGTCACTGGTGGTCAAAACTTATCTCTAGTTTCGCAACAGCAAACAGTGGATGGTTTTGGTACAGTTAATGCTCAATTAAAAGCACAGCAAGAGTTTGCACTAAACAACTTACAGGAAAAATCGAACCGTTTAAGAAAGAGTTTGACCCAGTTGCGGTCTGGGGAAACTAAAAATTTATCAAGTAGTGCGACTTCTTTGATGCAACCGATTAATGTGGCTGGAAAAATACCACAAGCAAACACGGTTGCAAATGTAACAGAATCACAGCCTTTCACCAATACCAGCAAAGCAAGCTTGGTGTCAAGGTTAAAGCAGAGTAAGTCTCAGAGTCAGTCTTCCGCGCAATTGGCAGGACAAGTGCCTTCTACCACGCCTGCTACAACAGTAGGTGCCGTACCGTCAACTTCAACAGTTTATGAAGTTAAGCCTGGAGATACACTAGCCATAATTGCTAACAATTACGGTTCTTCAGTCCCAGAAATCATTAAGGCTAACAATCTCAATAATCCTAATCAACTGCACATCAGTCAAACATTGACGATTCCTGCTGTTGAAAATCCTAGCACTGCTATTCCAAGTGCTGTTAGCTCCAGTAATACTGCTAAGGTTCCCAACACAAACGCAAACTCGGTGGCTGCTAATAACACCATTGTTCCCGTTTCAGTACCGACACCTGCTTCTACGCCCCAAATTCAGGTAGATTCAGTCGCAACGACTCTTGTCAAGCCGGAAACAACCCCATCAACTGCCAATTATTATGGAATGGGTGGTGATAGCCCAGTTCCACAAGCCATGGCTGAAATGCTCCAGTCAAAACAGGTTCCGACAGTAAACAAGGTAAAACAAAAACAAAATCCCCGTTTGCATAGCTTACAAGCAGAAATTGACAGATTACGGGAAAAATACCGTGTTCAACAGTCTGGGAACTCATCTACGACACCAGTTTTAACTGAAGTTTCCCAAACCAGTCGTGAGACTAACGATACATCGGTGCAGATTCCAGTTTCCAGCCCAAATTATCAGCCTGTTCCAATTGCCGTTCCTCGACCGATGTCTAACTATCGTGCCCAACCAGTGAGGGTTCAAGTTCAAGCTAACGAACCAATTAATCCAGAGTTATGGCCTACTGATAGTAGACCAGACACTAGGGTCGCAACACCTCAAAGAAGTATAGATACTACAGATTCTCTTGGTAAGTGGCGAGGAACTACAGTTTCTCCAAGCTTACCGCCTCTAGCAGCAGTGGATATCTACTTACCCAAACCGATTGACGAAACAACTCCTACTTTCGCAGGTTACATGTGGCCTGCAAAAGGTGTCCTTACCTCCGGCTTCGGTATGCGCTGGGGAAGAATGCATAAGGGAATTGACGTTGCTAACTCAACCGGTACGCCAGTCTATGCAGCAGCAGACGGTGTGATTGAAAAGGCAGGCTGGAACAATGGTGGTTACGGTAACGTTGTGGATGTTCGCCATCCAGATGGCAGCATGACTCGCTACGGTCACAATAGCAAGATTTTGGTGCATGCTGGTCAACCAGTGCATCAAGGTGAAACAATTGCTTTAATGGGTAGCACTGGTTTCAGCACTGGTCCGCACTGCCACTTTGAAGTTCATCCAGCAGGCAAAGATGCTGTCAACCCAATAGCATTCCTCCCGCGTTTGTAGTCAAAGCATTTAGCTATCAGCTATCAGCAAATGAGAGCGATTTGTAACTGAATGCAATATATATATGTATGGGTGTATCAGCAATACGCCCTACATTTATATATGTGTCTTGCAAATGAACACACCTAAGGCACTTGCCAGTAAATAAATATCCAGCAGTTCATTCTAGATCTAAGCGTCGTAGTCGCGAAGCTCTGGGGACGGTTGCAGACGCCCCCGAGACTTCGCGCTTGGATTCGGACATACGGCTGGATATTTATTTTTATGGATACCCCTAAAGAGATCGCGATGTCTGGTAGCCCCGAAGTACATGTACGTTATTTATATCGGGGTGGAAAGACTTGAAGCGAGCCTGTGAGAATCTTCTCACAGGCTCGCTTCACGGCACGGGCAGTTAAAACTGCCCGTCATTTTTAAGTGTTTGCTTAACATATAACTCTACAGCTTCTCTTAACCACAAGAATTAATATAAGTTAGGGGCTGGCAATGACGAAATTTATGTGCTAAACTATAAGTGAATTTGAGTAAACATGGCTCAGTAGCTCAGTTGGTTAGAGCACGGGACTCATAAGCCTGGGGTCGTTGGTTCAACTCCGACCTGAGCCATTATAAAATATAAGTAATGATAAGGGTTTCAGCCAGTAATCAAGGTTAGAAGATTTTTGATTTTTGGCTGTAGAACTAGGGATTTGACTATGAAATGACTATTGCAAGAAAGCTCAGAGTTAGCATAATTAGGATTGGAAGAATAAACAAATCACAGTAAAGCTTCCAAAAGTTATGTAGGGGCGTCCCAGGGTAATGGTTAATCGATACTGAATAGTAATAGGTTGTTTAGTATTGGGTCTGAAAGCAGGAACATACTGCGAATAGGCACTTTTTACGGTGAGCGACTTGATTGACTCCCCCAAATTTCAAAACTTCTAACCCAACAGATTCTGATCGTAGGCAGGTAGGTAGTTAGTGAACTACCCACATCAGCTAACTATAAATTAGATTTAAACTTAGAAATATCAAAGTGACGGAAGACCTCAGCAACAGACGAAGCTTGCGCGATCGCTCCTTTCGGTGTATGCGGAGGATTGCCATCGAAAATCTCGGAAATTGAGCCAAGACAAGCAGCAGATAAGAAGTGTTCCAATAAGGGTTGCCAATCAAAAGGCAATGATTCATCTGTATAAAAACGTTCCCATGCGCGAATAAAAGGACCGAGCAGCCAACTCCAAACAGTACCTTGATGGTAGGCGCGATCTCGCTGTTGCGGGTTCCCTATGTATTTTCCTCTATATTCTGGGTCGCTGGGAGCGAGACTGCGAAGACCATAAGGAGTTAGCAAGCTGACGCGAGCTTGCATCAGAATCTGACGCCCTTGTTGATAAGAAAACCCACAATGCTTGAGCGAAATCGCTAAAACGGCATTGGGGCGAATCTGCGAATTGCGGCGATCGTCCGGCTCAATGTTGTCATATAAGTAGCACAGGTTTGGATTCCAGAATTTTTGCAATGAGGCTTTCACCTGTTGTGCTTGTTGAGCGTAACGCTGCGCCTGCTTTGCCAAACGTACCGAATTGTCAACTGTTCCTTGCTCGCACAAAATTTCTGCCCAACGAGAAGCCCAACATAGAGCTGAATACCACAAGGCATTAATTTCTACTGGCTTACCATAACGGGGAGTCACAGGACGCCCTTCAATAACAACATCCATCCACGTCAGAGCGACACCACTAGCGTACCAACCCACCAGCCCATCAGTGGAATCAACCTGGATATTATAACGCGTGCCACCAATAAAAGCTTTGTAGATTTGCTGTACTATAGGATATTGTTCTGCTAAAAACTGCCAGTCTTGGGTGGCTTCCAAGTAAAGTCCTAAAGTTTCAATCCACCATAGCGCGGCATCAATACTATTGTAAAAAGGTTCGCCACCGATATCGGGAAATGCATTGGGGATAAGACCTTGACAACAGTAACGTCCAAAGGTTTGCAACAGTCCTTTTGCCAAGTCAAAGCGTTGCGGAACAAGTGCTAAACCAGGTAAGGCAATTAAGGTATCACGTCCCCAGTCATTAAACCAATGATAGCCAGCAATAACTGTGGGACCATCAATCGAAGCTCGATAGACGATAAATTGGTCTGCTGCTTTTAGTAGTTTTTGCCAGATCAGAAAGTGGGGAGATGTGGGAGTAGGCACATATAAAGAAGATGAGTCCGGATCATCATTGTTCCCCAGCTCCACCTGCTTCCCACTGCCCCATTTAAGAATCTCCAGAAGCCTCTCCTGTTCAGCTTCTACAACTTCTGTAAAGTGCACAGAGGTAAGCGTCGATAGCTTTTCGGGAAAGCCGACTCTTGCTTCTAAAGTGACTGTTTCTCCAGGCTGAAGAGTGACAGTCAAATAACCAGGACTGTAAAGATCTTCGCGATCGCCTAATCCTCGGTATGTTTCTTCTGGTAGAGCATAATTCCAGTACCAAAATGCATCTGATTTATATTCTCCTTTTGTCCAGCGCAAGTGCCAAGGTATTCCGAAGTTTCCGGATACTACTGCTTGCAGACAGACTTGCTGTTCTCCCAGCATTTGTACAAACTGCAATTCGGGAATTTCTTTCTGTTGATGGTGAAAATCCCGCTCTGCTATGAGCAATCGCAGCTTTAAAATAGCAACATCCTTACCCTCATAGCGATACTTCATGAGAATGCGATGACAAAAAGAGGAAGGAAGGAGTGGGGGACTTAGAGATGCACATAAGAGTTTTCCCCCTCTTTCTTTCTCCCACTCTCCCCCTCCTCCAAAGTGGGGCATTACTAAAAATCTTGTTAACTGCCAGTCGTCTTCACCCCAAATCCATTTTGGCACCGGGTTAATATCAAAACAGCGCAATAGTTGGTAACCCGTTGGCTCAATCTCACCACTACGCCAAAAATTTGTCCCTAGTGCCACAACTCTTCCTCCTACTTCTAAGTTGGCTTCTAAGTGAGAAAGCAGTAGGGTGCGTCCTGAAGGAGGGTTTTGAGCGGCAAATAGCCAACCGTGATAAGTGCGAGTACGGACATCAGAAACTGTACCACTGGCAAAACTTCCCAAGCCATTGGTAAGCAACCATTCTCTTGTATCTAAATCAACCATTATTACTCAAAATCGTTATGACTATGATATAGTCGTAACAGATCGTAATTAAACTGTGATGGCGTAGAAGGGTGAAATTTACCTGACCCGAACCCAACACTACTAGATATAAGTTGAAGGAGAATTAGGTTAATGCCCCTCACTTACTCAGCAGAAGGATGCCTCCGTGTAGGTCAACAGGCTCCTGATTTTACAGCAACGGCTGTAGTGGATCAGGAATTTAAGACAATAAAACTTTCCGATCATCGCGGTAAGTATGTCGTCATATTTTTCTACCCCCTAGACTTTACCTTTGTTTGCCCCACTGAAATCATAGCCTTTAGCGATCGCTACGAAGATTTCAAAAAACTTAACACCGAAATCCTTGGTGTTTCCGTTGATAGCGAGTTCTCCCATTTGGCATGGATTCAGACGGATCGCAAATCAGGTGGCGTGGGAGACCTCAACTACCCCTTGATATCCGACATTAAGAAAGAAATTAGCGCGGCTTACAACGTTCTCGATCCAGAGGCTGGTGTTGCCTTGCGTGGTCTGTTCATCATCGACAAAGATGGTGTTATTCAGCACGCTACTATCAACAACCTGTCCTTTGGTCGCAACGTCGATGAAACCTTGAGGACATTGCAAGCCATTCAATACGTACAGTCCCACCCTGACGAAGTTTGCCCTGCAGGTTGGCAACCGGGCGACCAAACAATGGTTCCCGATCCAGTGAAATCCAAAGTTTACTTCGCCTCCGTCTAGGTTCGTAGCAATGCTTAAGCGTTAATATAAGCCAGTTTATATGTCAACGCGCTCTTCAGCTTTAACCACAGATAAACATAAATTTTTTATGTTTATCTGTGGTTTTTACGTAATACCGTTTCTTCGTGAAGCTGCAATATATATAATCCCCCGCTTACGCCGTCCTCCCAATGTCTTAGAAGGAATACAGTTTGATTCCTAATAATGTGCATTATTCATACAGAATTCGTATAAACATTCTGCTATCTTGGCGTCAGCAGTCAGCGATGAATTCAATTTTATCAATCTTCAGACCTATTGCTTAATCACCACAAATCATACATGCTGATAGTTAATGGCTGAGTGATTCCGAATTTTATATCCAATATAACTTAACTTTATCAAGAATACAAATATGGCAATTTCAACTAATTTTAGTGGCTTATTAAATGAGCGCTTCTTGCACAATTTTATTCCCAGACCCGCAACGAATACGCTGCGATTGGCAGAGGTAACACCCGATTTTCAACTGCCAGATATTACTAATGGAACTTTGGTGAAATTATCGAATTACAAAGGCAAGCAACCAGTATTACTTGCTTTTACTCGTATTTTCACAGAAAATCAGTATTGTCCCTTTTGCTTTCCTCATATTAAAGCTTTGAACGAAAACTACGAGCAATTCCGAAATCGGGGTATCGAAGTTTTAATGATTACCAGTACAGACGAAAGACAGAGTCAAATAGTTTTGAAGGATTTACACTTAAAAATGCCACTGCTGTACGATCCAAGTTGTCGTGTCTTCCGTACCTATGATGTCGGGCAAGCATTAGGAGCGCCTTTGCCTGCACAGTTTGTTTTAGATAAAGAAGGTAAACTGCGCTACAAACATTTATTTTCCTTCCTAAACCACAATGCTGAGATTGAGACATTACTTGCACAATATTAACGTATATTGCTAGTACCACTACAAGAAACTAAAAATTCATCTTGGCAGGCTTACACTGAAGAGAAGTTGCACGTGCTGTTTCCAAAGAGATGCGCTCCTTGACTAAGTGTGAAACTAACCACGTTTATTTTATGCAGTATGAAAAAAGCTTGCGTTGCAGGCTATCTGACTTTAAATGGTAGCTTTACTTCCACGTCCCGTGTACTAGTTATATAGGCTTGGTAATGGGTAATGTAGAAGAAAATTATCTCTTTAGGTTTAGCCCAATGCAGAATCTCTAATTACCTATTAGACCGATCACAAACTCGACGAATACAAGAGATCTCTTGGCAACGGACACATTGCAAGGGCAGGGGAACCGAACTTAGTACAAGATTTCACAAGTTTGTTGCGTCCTATTTGTCTCTTCAAGCTTTACCAGTAGGTGATTCAATCTTTCATAAATTTATGAAATGTTGTACTTAGTTCTAATCGGCGGAAGCCGCTGATCAGACTTCTAATAGTGGACGCAAGTGTCCTCGTCTTGGTGAACCAGCGCGCTAGAGGCGTTTTCCTGCCGTAGGCGACTGGTGGAACGCGAGCGAGATCTACTCACTCTTTCTAGACACTACCTTGAACGACGTACCCCCTCTCCCAAACTTGGGAGAGGGCATTTTGTATGTGACTCAAACGATAATAGCTATATTATCGATGACCTATTTCCAATACTAGTACTGAGAACTCATGAATTATATTTGTATTTAAAAATACTTAAAATATGGCTATGTCTCCCAGAAATTACTCTCCCCCAATTAAGATAAATTTTAGATATAGTGGGAGGATTCATTAGCGTTAATCGGCGAAATCGCCTTCTAAACCTAAAATTTCTGTTAGAGCAAACAGTCGTGGCAAGTAACAACATTCTAGTTATTGATGACACTACAGTTGTCAGGGTAAAAGTACGAGAAATGTTGCCTCCGGGCAACTTCCAGGTATTGGATGCAAAAGACGGTCTAGAAGGACTGAATTTAATCCGTAAGGAAAAACTCAGTCTGATCATGTTAGATTTTTTGTTACCTAAAATGAGTGGTTGGGAGGTTTTCCAGCATATTCAATCTCAACCGGAATTGAAGAAAATTCCTTTGGTCATCATGTCTGGTCGGAAAGAAGAGGTAACGGAGAAAATCCCAGAACCTTTTGAACATTTTGAATTTCTAGGAAAGCCTTTTGACCAGAAGCAACTTATTAGCGCGATCAAGTTAGCAATGACAAAGGCTAAAAATCCGCGTAAAGAAACACTGCAAACAGCAACAGTTAGCTCTCACAATGGAAGCGCTACCTTGAGTGCCAAAGACACTTCTTCTGTTGAAATCAGCTCATTAAATGAGAAAATTGTCAAGATGCAGGGTGAAATCGATGGTTTGAAGAAACAGCTAGCTCAGGTTGTAACTTTTATTAAACAGAAAATAAAGTAGCAAAAGCAAATCTGTATATATTCGTACATAAATTCACTGAGCCTGTCCTAGCAGGCTTTTTTGTTATTGAAGCTAAGTAACACAATGATAGAAGTATGAGACTATAGGGAATACTAAATTT
>JAQYWN010000274.1:3626-9292 GCA_029379265.1 Rhizonema sp. NSF051 | reverse complement strand
ATTTAATTACACCGACTATTTTGATTTTTATAGGATATTCAATTTATTTTTTGTACCGGACAACGCATCCAAAAGTTTGGTTATTTCTTGTGACACTTATTGTGTTGCCGGCAATACCTCTCATACTACAAGATTTTATTTTTGGGGGAGTCAGGTCAATTTCGGCTCAGTATTTAATACCTTCTTATTTAGGAATTCAACTTGCTGTTGCTTACACTCTAGCGACTCAGCTTTATAACGGTATTTTATCACGACGCAAAATTTGGCAAACAATACTGGCAGCGATAATTGCCGGGGGCGTAGTTTCTTATGGTGTGATTTCTCAAGCACAAACTTGGTGGAGTAATATCGTTAGCTATGGAAATCCACAAGTAGCAAAAATTATTAATCAAGCTTCTCGCCCACTTTTAATAAGTAATGCTTTTGGCATTAATTATGGAAACATTTTTTCTCTCAGCTATCTTTTACAGCCAAAAGTACGATTTCTCTTATTAAGAACAGATCAAATTAATAAAATTCCTCAAGGTTATAATAACATATTTATACTTAATCCTTCAAAAAAGTTACAAAAGGAAATAGAAAAAAAATATAAGTCTAAAACATACATTATTTATCAAGACCAGTATTACTCGTTATTAAAATTAGCAAAACACTAAAAACGTAAGTTGCTAGTACAAGAGGTACGGAAATAAAGCTACCATACCCGGAGGCAAGCCCTGACGCGGGCGTAGCGCGTCAGGGCTTCCCGAGTGAGAAGACAATTCCTGATCGCTGCTGCGCGATCGGGTACACGCTCCAACTGGAGTGTCCGCTACTTGTCACGCTTGTTTAGAGAGGAGGGGTAGTACATTCGTCTTGGAAACCCTCCTCGCAACTTCTATATAGCTTAACTTGACTTTCTGCTTCGACCTTTTAAAGCGAAGAAATATGAAGGTATATGGTCAAGTTATTTTGGCTTGCTACCCGAATTCCTCCCTTGCCCGTTATATTACCTACCTCTCGCTCAAACAGAGAATTCTTTAATCGGTTTAAGACACATTATAAGGCGTTATATTAAAATTTGATGAAAAATTTCCGAAAAAGTAGTAGTAATCTTTAACAACTTCTCAGCCTAAATTAATGTTGTGACTGGTAGGAAGCTTTAAATTGAGTTTAGAGGAGTTAATTGAGAACATTAGTGTCATGAAGTTTAAGCATATAGCTGTTTTAGGTTTCGCTACTTTATTAACGGTAGGTTCTATTAAAGAAGTTGTTGCACAAAAGCCTGCATCCACTGGAAGTGATATTGTTGCACAGGCAGGTGCTCCAGCAACTGCTCCAACAACTGCTCCAGCAGGTGTTCCAGCAGGTGTTCCAGCAAGTACTTCAGCAAGTACCCCTACAGGAACCTTTCAGGCTGGAGAACACCCAACTCAGGGAACAGTCAGTATTGTTACCGAAAATGGCAAACGTTACTTAGTGCTAAGTCAAGATTTTCAATCCGCAAAAGGTCCTGATCTCCATGTAATTATGTATAAAACCGATGCACCTCCAAAAGGTGGGCTTAAAAAAGCTGATTATTACATTCTTGCTCCCTTGAAAAAGATCAGTGGTACTCAACGCTATGCCATTCCTGACAAAGTGAATGTAGCTAACTATAAATCCGTGGCAATTTGGTGTCAAAAGTTCAATGCGACTTTTGGCTACGCTCCTTTAAGCAGTTAGTCATTTGATTTAAGCTTTGTAAGCATTTAGCAATCAGCAGTTGACCATGAAGTGAATTTTGGTTGCCACTTGCCACATATTATATATGCTGTTTTGGTAATGGGTGATAGGTAATTGTTCTCTAAGTTCCTATTACCCATTTCCATGTTACTTACCAAACTTGTATAAACGGTCTTTTATGGAACTTACAGATTTTCTCGCTCTTGCTCATCCTGCGATCGCTGTCTTTTTCGTCTTTCCCTTAATTGGAATCGTGGTGAATTTTGCTTGGAGTACTCGCCAGCGACGCTTGCAAACCTCAGATGGCGGCAAGAGTAAAATACCTCCTGTTGTAGGTACAGAACATCGAAAATTGGGTTACTGGCTGACTGGTGCAGTTGTGGGATTAACTTTAATTGGGTTATCTTATCCAATTGGGAAGCATATTATTGAGAAGCAGGTATGGAATAAAAATCCTTTCCAAGTTATTTTTATTTTATTAATTTTAGCTGCAACTATTGCCTCTTTAGTATTACTTTACCGAGGGAGACAGCGGATGTGGCGGGGAATATTTGCTACTTTAACTGGGGCGGGTTTAGTGATTCTGGGTTGCCAGGATGGAGTATATCGCCTGACTAAAGAGTGGTATTGGTCTCATTACTATATTGGTATTACTGCTGCATTGCTGATGGTTTTCTCATTAGCGATTGTTGAAGATATTTATAAAGATAGATCAAATCGCTGGCGCATCGTTCATACAATTTTAAATTGTATTGCCCTATTGCTATTTATTGGACAAGGGCTGACAGGACCGAGAGATTTGCTGGAAATTCCCCTTAGTTGGCAGGAACCTTATATCTATAAGTGCGATTTTGTCAAGAAAACTTGTCCTACACCACCTCAACCATCAAAGTGAATCAACTCAGCAACATCCTCCGGAAAATAGACCTCTTTTCCTTACGTATACGCTTAACGATTGGTGTTGCTGCGGTATCTATTTTAGGATTAGGTAGTCTTGCTATCTGGACTAATTGGACAATGCAGCAATTCTTAGTCGATAGTCACAAGCACAATCTTGAAGAAATTTCCACACGTTTACCACGTGATGTAGAAGTTTACAGCGAGATTTTACCGCCTGAAGCCGCGCTGAAAAACGCCATCAATAATTTGTCCAATACTAAAATGGTGCTATGGGTGAAAAATCCCAATCAAAAAATCATAGCTAGCTCGAATAATTTATATCGACTCCCTAATTCTACAATAAATCAGCTCATCTCTCTTACAGAGATGCCAATTAAACCCCAAATTTATGAAATTAACCAACGTTACTTTGTTTTATGTGGACTTTCCTTACAGGTGCAAGGGAAGCTCCTGGGGCAACTTGTACTGGTGCAGGATGTTACCCGTGATCAGACGATGTTTTTGGCAATGGTTTGGAGATTGCGTACTGCCAGCATTTTGCTAATTACTGTGATGGTTGTCGCGATTACATTTTATATCCAGCGCTCTTTGCGCCCTCTACGTCAGATAAGTCAAATGACAGAAGTCATTTCTGCAGAAGATTTAGGGCAAGCGCGGCTGTATCTTGATAATGCACCTAGCGAAGTCAGAGAATTAGCTCAAACCTTAAACACGATGTTATCTCGCCTATCCCAATCTTGGGAGAAAGAGCGACAGTTTTTTAGCAATGTTTCTCACGAGTTACGCACGCCACTCACAATCATACATGGTTATTTGCAAAGTATTTTGCGCCGACAGCATCTTTTAACAGAAGTACAGAGAGAAGCTTTGGAAACTGCTGCTTCTGAAGCGGAACGTACTGTTCGTCTCTTACAAGATTTACTTGATGTTGCTAGAGCCGATAGTGGTTATTTGTACTTTAATATAAAATCGTGTAGTTTGAATGATTTAGTAGCCGAAGTCGTGGAAATGGCAGGACAAGACAGCGATCGCACAATTACAATTGAGTCTTCTACTTACCCAATTCAAGTAAAAGCAGACGACATTCGCCTGAAACAGGTATTGCTAAACTTGATTGACAATGCTATCAAATATTCTGAGCCTGGTACATCTATAAGCTTGAAATTAAGTCAGCAAGGCGAAGAGGGAATTATTCAAGTTTTTGATAAAGGTTACGGTATTCCCTTACAACATCAATCACGTATTTTTGAGCGATTTTATCGTGTAGATGAAGCTCGAAATCGTTCCACTGGGGGTAGTGGTTTGGGGTTATCGATTGTCAAAACTCTTGTTGAGGCAATGGGTGGTAGTGTAACAGTGCGCTCAAAATTTGGCGAAGGAAGTGTTTTTACTGTTATTTTGCCTGCTTAATCGTGGTTTTCAAAAGAATTGATCAACTCCATAGACATAGAGAACGCAGTGAAGAAAAGATAGCAGCAGGAATTGTATTTTCCACTGTCTTGCTTATCAGGGTAAGCGGATATAGTTTTGTATTTTTCGATACAGACAAAAAGCTTGAAACTCTATTTTTTGTCTAGGAAAAATGTAGCGACGACATCTACAGCTTCTAAACCAAGTGAAAGCGGAAATTGCGATATTTGAGCAACTATTCAGTTGTACAAGAATTCTTATATTTAGTTAATATTGATATTGATAACCATTGCTCAAACAAAACACCATGAATAAGATCGAGGAAAAGCCAGACTCAAACCACCTGCAAAATGCTAGTACGCCTACTTGTGACACTCATTTAGTACATTTAGAGCATGTACGCTCAACTCAAGCACAAATCTTGCCAATAAGTAAGGCACAGCAAATGGCAGAAGTTTTTGGGGTGCTGGCAGATCCAAATCGCCTACGCCTACTATCAGTGTTGGTTTCTCAGGAATTGTGTGTTTGCGATCTAGCGGCAGTTACAAAAATGAGTGAGTCTGCAGTTTGCCATCAACTACGATTATTGAAAGCCTTGCGTTTAGTCAGCTATCGCCGAGAAGGTAGAAACGTCTATTACAGTTTGGCTGACAGTCACATTATCAACCTGTATCAATCTGTAGCGGAACACTTGGATGAATTTAATATTTAGATGTCGAGAGATTTGGTCATAAGGTTTATAGAAATGCGATGGCAAAGTTTCTATTCTCCAAGTTCTACACCGCACTCAAAAAAATCAATCTATACCTAGACTATATTTTAACCTATTTTTAACTGTCTGATTATTTCAGCCTTTGTGACTGAACGTCATAGAGCTTACCCCCTGCATTTATTATGCATGGGGTAAGCTCGTATAGATCTATTTGATATTTCTGAGTACCAGTCACCCGACAGTTGGATACCGAAAAGATACGGCTGAAACTCTTCGGAATCCCCTTTGCCTTTAGGGATGGGGAGATGTCAATGAAAAACTTTTGCGACGGCTAAAAATTAAGAATGCTCCCAGCAAAGTTAAACCAAAGATAGTGGTAGGTTCAGGAACCTTTCGAGCTTTGACTTGGTGAGAGCAACTAGCAAGACGACTTGCATCAGAACTACCGACAGTGACATGAGCGTTTGAACAGGTATTAAGCTTGAGCAAATCACCAACTTGCACTCCCGAGCTGGCGTTTGCATAAACATCAACACCGTTTGGCCCTATTTTAACTTCAGCCTTGGCTTCGCTAGTTGCTAGAATAGTTGGTATTGTTGGATTACTTAGGGCTTGAATTGGGTTTGCAAAAGCAGTTGTTTGAGAATCTGCGGCAGATCCTAACAACGTACCAATACTGTTGCTAGTTGTCTCCTGGACTTTAGAAGTAATGTCTTTGCTGACAGAAGCACCAGCAGTAGATTTGGTTTTACTTTCTAATATATTCGCAATGTCAGTGGTACTTGTAGCAGCTGTTGAGAGTATTGAGGAATTTCCACTGCTAGGGATGGAGCCTGTGGAGAGTATTGAGGAATTTCCACTGCTGGAGACAGAGCCTGTGGAGAGTATTGAGGAATTTCCACTGCTAGAGACAGAGCCTGTGGAGAGTATTGAGGAATTT
>JAQYWN010000274.1:0-3616 GCA_029379265.1 Rhizonema sp. NSF051 | reverse complement strand
TATTGAGGAATTTCCACTGCTAGAGACAGAGCCTGTGGAGAGTATTGAGGAATTTCCACTGCTAGAGACAGAGCCTGTGGAGAATATTGAGGAATTTCCACTGCTAGGGACAGAGCCTGTTCGTGGCAACTGAGCCTTTGCCGGGGTGGTGGCTAAGGTAACTAAATAACTGGCAGCTAGGATAGAGATTAACTTTTTCACTTCTTAATTATGTTTTTAGGAAAAATTTACTTTATTCATTTCATCTTCCTGTCTTTAATAAGGATTAACCTCAGCAATGATGACGATAACTGATGAAGAGAACGTCAGTGCTAAATATACTCAAGTGTTTCTTCATGTTAAAAAAGAGACTATTAAAAAAAAGCCGCTAGAACAAGATTTCTCCTCAAATTATCATTCCTAATGTATTAGGCTTAATTCATGTTCTCTAAAGACTATTACGCAATTGACTATTTACGTGTTATGTAATTGCTACTTTAACTGCATTGATGACTTCTGTTTAGATAGCTTACTTTTCGTTGAAAACACAATTCATCAAGCAATAACCATCTTCTTTAAATATTAATACTTAGAAAGTATAGCGATCGCCTTCTGCTATCTCAAGACAAAATCTCATCTAGTCGCAGCCATTTCTTAGTTAAAACTCAGAATGCTGTGGTTTATTTACCTGAAAATTGGTGTAGGAGCTTATAGATTGACTGGCAAGACGACAAACTCATGACGATTAATCTGCACTTAGGGGATCACTTTCCCGATTTCCAATTACCGAATCATCGCAACGACATAGTGCAACTATCTCAATTCACTAAACCCGGTTTACTGGACGAAAAGTTGGGATTTTTGGATGGCTATCCGCTGATTTTGGTATTTTACCGAGGCTTTTTCTGTCCTCGGGATCAACAGCAAATGCGCCAATTCGTGCAGTTTCAGGATGAGTTGAAGGTGAACTATTGCCAGTTAGTCTGTGTAAGTGTAGAGCCACCGATTGTACAAGCCGCATTTCGCGCTGGTTTGGGGGCGCAATGGACTTTTTTATCAGATGAAAGGCGCAATTTTATCAAGCAAATAAACATCCTTGACGAAACCGAAGGTGAATACGCTTATTGCTCACAACCTTATACATTTGTATTGCAACCTGATTTAAAAATTGTTAAGATATATAAAGGTTGGTTCTTTATTGGACGACCGACACTTGAGGAATTGCGACTTGATTTGCGGGCGATTATGGAAAACTTATCCAATTACCGCTATGAGTCGTATAACACCCCAGAGGTACGTCAAGTACGCATTCCCCAACAGGAATGGACGCAGGGTACACCAACACAGGGTGCAAACGGACTTCCAGTTTTACAAGGTATAGTTAGCTTCTTTGACTCGCAAACTGGTAACGGCATCGTCACTACAGATGCGGGGGAGCAGGTATTTTTCAACTTTACGGCCATTCCTGGCGCTGGTTATCGCACTATTAAACCAGGTACACCTGTGAGATTTGAAGCAGTTCAAGGCAAATATAGTCTAACTGCGCGTAATATTCAACAGATATAAAGCATTTAGCTATGAGAAGCAAGCTGTAGACATAGGTAAAACTCAATAAATTTCAACCATTTGATAGTCTGCAAAAATACACGGAACATCGTCCGGAATATGAAGTCTTGAGTTTGTAGTTAGGTGTGTTCCAGAAAAAAAGGAACAGACAACAACTGCATTCCTCGGAGCGAACCAAGCCTATATAGATATAGTAAAGAGTTCAAATCCGACATACAACAGTCCAAACTTGAAATTTGAAATCATGAGGTAAACAGTCATGACAAGCTTTAGTCAAATACCGGTACGAAATGACATACTCCAACCAGTCCGTCAGTGGTTAGACTCGATAAAAATTCATAATGCTAAATTAGCTCATTGGTTATGCAAAGTGATCCCCGCACAATGCCCTTTTGAACGAGATATTAAACTTTTTGGCCGCCACCTATTTCACATTCCACCAATGTGTAAGTTGAATCCTCTTTACGAGGAAATCGTTAGTTTACGTTTTAAAGCCATGTGCTATCTTGCAGATGAATGCGGTGAAGACGTAACAGTCTATTGTTAACATTTATCAGATTTGATTTTTCGGAAATGAAGAAGCGGAGCGGCAAGCCTGTGGTTACCGCATAGAAAGCAGAATAAGAAGTAGTAGAGAATCTCAGGACTGATAATATGCAGCAAGAGCGATCGCTTCTTTTGATGAGATTTTACCCTTGAGTAGCTATAGGTAACTGTACACTCATCGTGGTACCTTCTACAGAATTTGATTGAATTAACAAATCTCCACCGTGAGTCTCTAAAATACGTTTTACAATAGCGAGTCCCAGCCCAGTTCCAGATGATTTGGTAGAGAAAAATGGCTGGGTGAGATTGGGTAATATTTCTGGAGGAATTGGTTTGCCACCATTGTGAATATGAATGCAGACTTTATTGAGAGTGACGTGAGGAGAAAGTTGTAACTTGACAGTATCTCCTTCTGCAATTGCTTCACAGGCATTCCGCACAATATTAATCAAAACTTGTTTTAATTTATCTTGATCGCCCCAGATCTCAACTGTAGCAATTTCTGGATAAAATTCAATCTGCCGTTCTAAAGCTTCTGGCATATTTTGTAGCAACGGTAGGATTTCGATAATCAATTTCTTGACATCAACTTTATCTAGCTGAAAGGTTTGAGGTTTGGCATAAAGTAATATTTCTTTTAACAATTTCTCTAACCGTATAGCCTCATCCATTGCCAAAGATACTCTCTCTTTAGCTGATACAGATAAATCAAGTTTTTGAACAAAGTTTAACCCCATTTTCATGGTTGTAAATGGGTTGCGAATTTCGTGGATAATACTGGCAGCAAATTCACCAATCGCTGCCAAACGTTCTTGTTCAACAAGTTGAGATTGTGCTATCCTTAATTCTTCGGTTCTACGTGCCACCTCTGCTTCTAGTGTTTGATTAAATTGCAGTTGTTGTTGGTAAAGAAAATAATTGTCAATAGCGGTTGCGGCACGTTCAGCAAACAACTCAGCAATGCCAACTTCTTCCTGAGTAAAGGAGCGTGGTTGTTTATGAAACGAACAAATCGTTCCAATCACTTCACCTTCAAGAGTGCGTAGAGGCACTCCTAAATAAGCTTGATATCCTTCTGGTACTTTGCCAAACTCACTACAGGTTTTAGAATTCTGTACGACTAGGCTTTGCTTAGTCTCCATCACCACACCAGTTAAACTACCATGCAATGAATAAACTTGTTCGTTGCAATCGCCCAAGTCTATATTACTAGCTAATACTTTTTCAAAACCATCTTGGCATAAAGTGACAACCGACCAATCTAAGCTAAGCAATTCACACACACCCAAAGTAATTTCTCGTAGATAACCTTTAAGTTCGCCCTTACGGTGACTGAGAGAAGATAAAACTTCTAGCGTGCGTCTTTCTCGCTGCCAATCACTAGATTTAAAGGACATACAATACTCCTCGATAGAAAAAAATCATTGATTTCATACCAATACCCTTCATGACCTCTGTCATTAAATTAACTAGTATAAAGCTGCAATAATTCTCATCAGTATTTCGCTTTATGTGTGTATAATAC
>JAQYWN010000025.1 GCA_029379265.1 Rhizonema sp. NSF051 | reverse complement strand
ACTTTATTCTGACTCATTACTCATTACTCATTACTCATTACTATAATAATTACCATCCCAAACTCGTTGGCTGTTCGTAAACCCGCTTGAGGGTATTTACGTCTCGAGAAGAAATGGGTGATGGGTTGCGAACTTGGGAAAAGTATAAAGCATCTGTTTGAAGCGGACTGTGCCCCCAAATTCCCAATGCATGACCGAGTTCGTGGCGAGTCGCGGCAGTAAGATATTGACCTGTCTGGCTGGGACTGAGTAAAATGGTGAAGCTGTGGGATAAAAGATTGTTTTTGCTGATGTAATTGTAGGTAGTTTGAGCAGAACGTGCGCGAGGTATTTTACTGCTTGGGTTCGTCTGAAGTGGAGGGGCTTTCCGTACAATCGTAATGTCAGCAATCTCTGGCTTTTCGGTTATAATTAGAGGCAAATAAGCGTTCCATTCCTTCACCGCTTCTAAAACGTTGTTAACCCATGCTTCAGCTTGTTTACCGGTGAGTGTATTTAATGGTTCTATGTAAACCTTAACAGGAAATTGCGACCAAACTAAATAACCAACTTTGGTTGGTGAGACTTGAGAAAAGTAGTCACCACTATTTTTGCTGTCTTGCCACTGTGCTAGTGTTGGCGGCAAGGGATGAGCCTGAGGAGGAGGAACAGATGAGGGAAGGGATGATGTTGGAGAAGAAGGGAGAGAAGTGATTAAGTCAGATGCATATTGGCTCTGTTTTGTCAATAGGTTTGAGTAGGAGGCTATAGTGATATTAGACTGAAGGTTTGTCCAAATCACAATCACCCCAGTCGCGACAGCTAATCCTAACGTCAGTAACTTTCGTAGCACAGTTGTTGTGATGGGTTTTGGGGTTAAAGTCCGTTAAGCGCGTGTATAGAGGAAAGCAAGAAAATTATTTCCCCCTCTCCTCCATAATTGCCTCAAGTCCTTCATTTCGGCAGCCAGCCGGCGCTTAAAACTACAGTTAAGCCTAGAAAAATGACTGTGAGTGCCCAAGTCACTCGGTTCAATGTGTTTTCTGCACTTTTGGTGCTACTAAATAACTGTGCCTGTCCGCCAATGGCTGCAACGCCATCACCTTTGGGACTGTGCAGCAACACCAAAATAATCAAACCAACTGCTGAAAAAGCCCAGATAGCTTGTACGACGTTACTAACTGTCATTTAAAATTCCTCGCTCTTAACTTTTTCAAAGTCCTACTTGTACGGCAGTACGGGAAAATTGGACTTCATACTCGGATGCTTGCAGAAGCGATCGCCCTGTCATTTCTGGAGGAATAGGTAATTGTAAAATCTCCAAAATTGTGGGGGCGATGTCGGCGAGAATGCCATCATTTCGCATCATGACATCTGTGCCATATCCGGGTATTTTGACTTTTTCTCCTTCTACCAATATTAAGGGGACTGGGTTGGTAGTGTGAGCTGTCCAGGGATTGCCTTCATCATCTAGCATATACTCAGCATTGCCGTGGTCGGCGGTGATAATTGCTGTACCTCCAACTTTGCTGATGCTAGCAAGTAGGTGACCTAAACAGTGGTCAACTGTTTCTACACCTTTAATCGTAGCGTCTATGTTACCAGTATGTCCTACCATATCTGGGTTGGCGTAGTTAATCACAACTAGAGAGTAGATGCGTTTTTCAATAGCTGCGATCGCGACTTTTGTGAGTGGCGAGGCTGACATTGCTGGAGTGGAATCGTAAGTCGGCACCATCGGACTGTTTACCAGTTCTCGATCTTCTCCGGTATAAGGATCTTCCAAACCGCCATTAAAGAAGTAGGTGACGTGGGCATATTTTTCGGTTTCTGAAGTGCGAAACTGCCTCAGTCCGTTTTGAGCAATGACTTCTCCCAGAATATTACTTAAATTCTGGGGCGCGAAAGCCACCGCAGATGGTAATTCGGGATCGTACTGTGTAAAGGTGACAAAGGACAGGGGTGTCACTTGTTCTCGCTCAAAACCGTTAAATTGTGGCTGGACGAAAGCTTGAGTCAGTTGTCTGGCGCGATCAGGACGAAAGTTAAAAAATATGACACCATCTCCAGGTTCTACTGCACCCGGAGCGATTCTTACCGGGAGTACGAACTCATCTGTCAAACCTTCTGCATACGATGCTTCTAGGACTTGTAACGCGGAACGATTACTGCCTAAACCATCTTGCGTCATGACGTCGTAAGCACGTTTGACGCGATCCCAACGGCGATCGCGATCCATTGCGTAATAGCGACCGCTGAGAGTGACAATCCGCCCTACTCCTATACTGTCTATATAATTTTGAAGCAGCGAGATTGCTTTAACACCTTCTTTTGGAGAGGTGTCACGACCATCAGTAATGGCATGGACACATACTTCTGGTATTCCTTGAAGCCTTGCTATATCAAGTAACCCGAACAGGTGATTGAGATGGGAGTGTACCCCTCCAGCAGAACAAAGCCCTACGAGATGCAGCTTGCCATTTCGACGACGCACTTCTTGGCAAATGTTGACAAGTGCTGGGTTCGTAAGGATGGATCTATCTTCTACAGCATCTGAGATGCGTACCAATTCCTGCGGTACAACTCGCCCAGCGCCGATGTTCAAATGACCCACTTCTGAGTTACCCATTTGACCATCAGGTAACCCTACGGATTTTCCTGATGTGCGGATAAGGGTATGCGGATACGCTTTCCAGAGGCTATCCATGACTGGAGTTTCAGCTGCGGCAATAGCGTTGCCTCGTGTCTCCTCGCAATAGCCCCATCCGTCTAAAATGACTAGCACCACGGGAGCAATAGGTGCCTTGGTCATAAGATATTGCCCTTTACTTTTTGTAATATTTGAATGATACCACTGCTAATTACAGCCGCAAGTGAATTTCTGCTTATCAACTTATTTTGTTAAGAATTTCCTAATTGTTGGGACATTTCTAAGAAAATTATGAATTTTTGTATAGAAAGAAGGTTCATGGTTAATTGCTTTATTGTATCAATTAAGCATGAATCTTTCTTCACTTCTCTATTTCTGTTTTGCAGAGGCTTTGGCAGCTTTCGCAGCTTTCTTCTCTGCTTTTTCAGCAGCGATCGCTGCTAACCTGGCTTGTTCTTTTTCCTCAGCAATTTTTTCCAGATAGTAATGGTAATCGCCCAAATAAACCCGAAACTCGCCATCGCGGATTTCCACGATTTTATTGGCAACTTGAGAGATAAAATAGCGGTCGTGGGAAACGACGATTACTGTGTCCTCGTAGTTTTGGATTGCTTCTTCCAGCATTTCTTTTGCCGGAATATCTAGGTGGTTTGTCGGCTCATCCAGAATAAGCAAGTTAGCTGGACGCAATAGCATTTTTGCCAATGCCAGACGGGCTTTTTCACCCCCACTCAATGCTGCAACTTGTTTAAAAACGGTATCGCCACTAAACAAAAACTTTCCTAGAAGGGTACGGACTTCTTCGTTCTTCCAGTCGGGAACTTCATCATGGATAGTTTCCATGACAGTTTTTTTCAAATCTAAAGCCTCCGCCTGGTTTTGCTCAAAGTAACCGGGAATCACATTGTGTTCGCCTACTGTCACAGTGCCTTCTGTAGGTTTTTCCATTCCCGTAATCAGGCGTAACAACGTAGACTTACCTGCACCGTTAGGACCGAGAAAAGCAATGCGATCGCCTTTTTCTATAAAGAGATTTGCTCCCAAAAATAAGATTTTGTCGCCGTAGGTGTGAGTTAAATCCTTGATATTGATTACCTCACGTCCGCTCCGGGGTGCAGGGGGAAAACGGAAATGTAGAGTTCTGACTCCTCCTGTTGGTGCTTCGATGCGTTCAACTTTTTCCAGTTGCTTTTCTCGGCTTTTGGCCTGGGTGCTGCGGGTGGCACTAGCACGGAATCTGTCAACAAATGCTTGTTGTTTTTCGAGTTCTTTTTGCTGGCGTTCGTAAGCACTGAGTTGTGCTGATTGATTTTCGGATTTTTGTTGTAGGTATGCTGAGTAGTTGCCGAGGTATGTGCTGGAAACGCCGCGTTCGGTTTCGACGATTTGCGTGCAGAGTCTATCAAGGAACTCGCGGTCATGAGAGACTATGACCATTGGGGTTGTCAGCCCTTTGAGGTAATTTTCCAGCCACTCGATAGTTTCTAAGTCTAGATGGTTTGTCGGTTCGTCCAGTAGTAATAAGTCGGGTTTCTGTAGCAGGATTTTGCCCAAACTCATCCGCATTTGCCAACCACCACTAAAGGCACTGACAAGGCGATCACCATCTTCAGGATCGAACCCCATTTCTGGTAAAATTTTGCCAATTCGTGCCTCTAAGCCATAGCCATCCAGAGCTTCAAACTGCCGTTGGTAGCGATCTAACTTGTCGATTAATCGATCCAGTTGTTCAAGAGCGGCATTTTCCATTTGGTGCTGCACCTCCATTAGAGACTGCTGTACTGCATTAGCTTCTTTAAAGACTGTCCAGAATTCTTCTCTAACGGTACGGGTGGGATCAACTTCAAACTCTTGGTTCAGATATGCTATGTGTAAGCTAGCAGGACGAACAATTTCACCAACTGTGGGTTCAATTTCTCCACTAATGATTTTCAGTTGGGTGGATTTGCCTGCACCGTTGACGCCTACTAAACCGATGCGATCGCCAACTTTTACTTCCCAGTTGATATCCTTGAGGACTTCGCCTGTGGGGTAAATTTTACTGATATGTTCTAGTCGCAGCATTCAGTGTCTCCAAGGTAGGGGATATTATAGGGAGTGCAATTATAACTAACTTCGAGTTTAATCTTAACAAAATTTAACTACTATTTTGACACAGGAAATCCCAGAAGTAAGCAAAAAGTTTTAAGAAAAGCCTGCATCCCTCTAAAGAATGATTTTATGTAGTTAATCTGATTCGCTACCGATGACACAGAAAAAAAGCGGAAATGAGAGTGATCGCACAGGGGTGGGATAGGCAGCGATCGCATACTCAAAACCTTATGCGCTAGCTTCAGCTAGACTATACTGGCTCTGATGTTGGAAATTCTGTGAAGATTAGTATAAATATCCCTACAACTGTTCCCTGTCACAACAGTTTACTCTAAGACTTAATTGCCACACATGATAGCTGGCTTTACCCCTCAAAAGCAGCAGGAGCGAAAGCGTTACTACATTACCACTGTGTAAAAACATAGTATCAAGAAGATTGTTGATTTTGTGCGGCAAGCCTTACTTGCTCTACACTCAAACCTAATGCCTCTGCTACTTGTTCCACACTCAATCCAAAAGCTAATAACCTGGGTACAGCTTCCTGCCGAACTTCCTGGCGAATTTCCTGCTCGACTTCCTGCCGAACTTCCTGCTTAACTTCTGGCCTAAGTTCTTTCTTGGCTTCTTGATAAAATCTTGTTTGTTTGAGATCACCGATTTCAAACATTGCTGCTATCTTCTCCCGACTCATGTTTATAAACTTGTAAACTAAGATCGTCTCTATTAATTGCAGCCGATATCGAAGTGATTGCGGCGATGGACATCAACGACTGGTTTGAACGGCTAGAGCGGGGAGACGTACGTTCTCGCCTCGTGATCGATATAGCGACGCTTGAGGCACCCGCCCGAGCTACTGCCTAATCTTGCTTGTCATGTTGTGGTGAATGAGATCCTAATATGGCTCTGCCGACGTGCTTCAACAGCGCGGGTTGTGGCACTGCTTAACAACATATCAAGAGAATTACTGATTTTGTGCAGCAAGCTGCACTTCCTCTACACTCAAACCTAACCCCTCTGCTATCTGTTCGACAGTCAAACCCAATGCCAAAAACCGTGGTACTGCTTCCTGCCGAACTTCCCGCCGAACTTCCTGCCGAACTTCCTGCTCGACTTCTGGCCTAAGTTCTTTCCTGGCTTCTTGATAAAACCTTGTTTGCTTGAGATCACCGATTTCAAACATTGCTGCTATCTCCTCCCGACTCATGTTTATAAACTTGTAAACTAAGATCGTCTCTATTAATTGTAATAACTGCCGCTGTTGCGGTGGTGAGATGAGTTCAAGCCTGCTTCTGTCGATTAATTGCCTTGCCAGTTGAATTGCTGTATTTTCATTTTCAATCACTAACTTAATGGTAGCAATGCCTACTGGTAATGATTCAGCTTTACCTAACTCATCTAGATAAACACGAGTCACTAGTCCAGAATCAAAGTATTCACGATAATGTTTTATATCTCCGGTGTCGATACTCCTAGTTGGATAAATTAAGACGGCACGCCAGTTATTTTTTGGTTGATTCTGCCGCAAGTACAAACAGATTTCTGCGAAAAGTCGAGAGTAAATTTCATCATCGGGTTGAAACTGAACTTCGACGAAGTAGATTATCTGGATGTCGTCTTGTTGAGGGAGAAACAGTCCATCGATTCTAAAAGATGTTTGCTTTATTTCTACTGAAGAGAATTTATAGGCGTTAGCTTCTTCCGGTGGTTTCCCAATCAGTTCAAAGAAGATACTTGGAAATTCTTGGAACAGGCGATAAAAAATGCTGTCTGTTTTCACAAATTGCTTTCTTTTAACTTTAAGTAGTGGAATTGTATATTGTTTGGTGATGCGTTCTGATAGTAGAAAACTTTGCCCTGTTTCTTTTTAATCTACAATTTGTATTATTGTCTATATTTAAGATCCCCAACTTCGTAAGAGAAGTCGGGGATCTGAGTGGTAATGTGTGCAATTTTCCTCAGTCACGCAAAGAGCGATCGCTTACTGAGCGATTATAGACATTCACATGATGATTCGGACAACTGTTAGACTTTGCAGCTTAATCTTGCTATCCTACGTATGATAATATTCCCGACTTCGTAAGAGTTATCGTTTCTGGGCTTCCCGCTGAACTTCCTGTCACTCACCCAACCATTCCTCGCGAGAAACTCCAGCTTGTCGCAGCAACCGTGATAATAACCCTACACCAATATCGCCTTCATGAGGATTAGGAATAATTACAGTAATATCACCTCGCCGCATTTGCGGATGCTTTCCCCCTGCATACGGACCTTCAAAACTTAATTCTTGCAGACGTTTTACTAAACCACGCCAAGAAACAGGGGTTAATTTAGGCATTTCTACACAGACTGAGTCAGTTCATTAAGGTTGATATCAGCTATTACTGGAATCATTAGCCCCAAACGCAAACGTAGAGCCAACCAGTCACTTAAAGCTTCCCTCAATTCACGCCGACAACCTTCTAATGTTTGATGACGCGCCCATACTCCCTGCAAACCAGGAATTTCACCCCAATAAGTTCTCTCATCTTCAATAATCTCATAAACTGCCAGTTCCATTGCCAGGTCAATGTAGCTTGCCAGCATTGTCAGTTTTCCTTCACCTGTGTGTTTAATTTATCATTTTCATACTTAGCTCCCATCAAGTCTACCATTAGTTAACCTTAGAGTTTTTATTATGGTTATGCTACCGCTTACCGATGGATTCTGGACAAGTATGTGATGAGTCGGACAACTGTTCGACTTTGCAGTCTACAAAGCTATCCGACTCTGTTTCATATTCGGAAGTCGTTATCAACCTCACTGGAGTAGGTCTAGACTCTTGTTTGGTACGCTTAGTGAATTCCCATTCATCAATTCTGACATGCCAAGAGTGATCGCCGCAGACACGACAACACGAAAGCCTACAAGGTCGTAACTACCGTCGCGCGCGTACCTATCGCGATAAGCAGAACGACAATAGAGCGCGTCGTAGTTCCAAGAACCGCCATGCAGCGATTGAGTCTGATTATTATTTACTGCTAACAAAGTCTTACCATCAACAAGTGTCCCATCAGAAAATTCATGCCAGATATCTAGGCACCACTCCCATATATTCCCATGCATATCGTAGAGTCCAAAAGCATTGGGAGGGAAACTACCGACATTAGTTGTTTGCTCGCGGTACTCACCTTTAGGTGCATAACCATAGGGATAGTTACCGTCGTAGTTCACTAAAGCAGTCGTGATAGTTGGACCAAAATAAAAAGGGGTAGTTGTTCCAGCGCGACAGGCATATTCCCACTCAGCTTCACTAGGTAAGCGATATGTTGTTCGACCACTCTTTGAGAGTTTAGCACAAAATTTAGTTGCTTGATCCCAACTTACATTTTCAACAGGTTTTTTTGCTCCTTTGAAATTAGAGGGATTATTACCCATCACTGCCTGATACTGCTCCTGAGTTACAGTATACTTTCCCATGAAGAAAGGCTGAATGGTGACACTATGCTGTGGACGCTCAGATGAATCTCCCCCCTCCTCCCCTGGTGGCGAACCCATGACAAACGTACCACCGGGAATTTCAACCATATCCAAGGTAACACCGTTGCCCAAGTTTTCTGTGAAGAAATTTGCCTGACTGAAGCGGCGATCGCGAATACTTCCCTGCTCATCGACGGTGACGACTTCAAATTGAACGGTTTTCAGGAGTACGGATTGTGGCAAGAAATCCGGATTCTTTGAGAAGGAGTCGGGTTTCTGTGGTGGCATCGATGAGTCTCCGGCAATGGCTACCAAACCAAACCCAACACCTCCCCAACCCAGATATTGAATTACCTGTCGCCGCGATAGATTCTTTGCTCTGATTTGTTCGGGAATAGGCAACTCAATCCCCGCAACTGTAATTTCATTTCCCTTCCCAATAACTTTGCCCAACTCATTTTTGGCTACTTCTAAATTGCCACCAACAAAGTTTCCCATCCCACGAGCATAAATCAAAAGCGGTTGAAATTCTTCCCATTCACCCAGTGGCTCTGCTAATGTTTCCATCAAAGACGCCAATCGGATCAGATCTGCTTTATCCTGAGAATAAGCGCTCTTAAGAGCCGAAGCAAGTTCACGAGTTGCCTGATTAGATCGAGTATATGCCAAAGCAATCCATCGCTGAGCTAAAGCAAAGTCTTTGATGTCAGGATCGTCGCTTTGGAGTTGCTGCCTTACATAATTGAGCAAGAAATCCGACAACTCATTAATCCGTTTTTGCCCAAACTTGTCATCTTCCTGCAATCGATTCAGCAGAATATTTCGTACTACCACATTCATTTCATAAAGTTCATGCCCCACTTCATCGCATAAACTAGAAAGCAGCAAATCTGCCACAGCTATCCAGGGAATACCCAAAATTTCACCATGAATATCGAGTTGAAAGTTAGCCCACAAACGATATAACAAATCGGGTGTGAGTGCTAAAGGAAAAGCAGCATGATATGCTAAATATAAATGCGCTGTGCCGAAGCGTTTTTTCAAAGACTCAATGCGTCGTTGGGCAACTTCTAGTTTGATTTTACTCATATTCTCCGCCCCTCAAAATTAGTCGGACGTCCTCGCAGCACACCAATAGCATCTTGCAACCCTCGGCGACTAACTTCAAACATCGGCACAATACGGGCAATATCACCAGCGGTGGTACCAGCCCAACGCGTTCTCGGCAGAGGATTTAGCCAAGCTATATAACGGACTCTTTGTTTGATCTGAGATAGAAATTGTTGAGTTAATTCGTAACGTTCCTCACTATTACCGCCACGAGCAGCGCCAGCATCACTAAAAATTAATACAGCAGTCCTTTGAGAGCAAACAGTGGTGACGACATCACGAACTAACTCTGCTTCTAGAAGATTAGAGTCGTGGTAGAGATATTCAATGGGGCAATTATGAAAGTAGTAAATGCCAGCTTTACCCAATAACCGCATTAACAATTTCTACCAACCTTTCGATACTGGGAAATTCTACGTAGTGGAACAAACATCGCCGTAAGAAAGCATCTGGTAAATCTTTCTCATCGTTGCTCGTGATAAAGACTATCGGTGCTACTTTGCTGTTAACTTGCTGTGCCGTTTCCTCAACGATAAACCTTTGCTCATCAAGTTCTAACAGCAAGTCATTAGGAAAATCGATGTCAGCCTTATCAATTTCATCAATCAACACCACGGTGCGGCGAGCGCTCCCAAAAGCTCGTCCTAATGGTCCCCACTGCACGTAGGTGGTAGGATCGCTAATACGCGGTATATCTTCATCTTTAATTATACGACCTGTTGCAGCTAATTGAGCATCTCGTAAGCGACTAACAGCGTCATAGTTATACAACCCATCTTTTGCCCGACTGGTAGATTTGATATACCAAGCTTCAAATGGGAGATTAAGTTCATAAGCCACAGCACGAGCTAACCTTGTTTTACCACATCCTGGCTCCCCCTTGAGTAGCAGTGGTCGCTCGAGGTAAATTGCTAAGTTAACAGCCTCAATCAATTCTTCATTCGGCAAGTACGGGTACAACAACTGTCCACTTGCATCTCGTTCTCCTGCCTGGGGTTGCACTTTGCCAGTATACTCAAGTTGGTTCGTACCTATAGCCTTAGCCATCTTTCCTTCTCTTCATACCAGTTGCACTCGCACAAGCGACAAATTTCTAACATCGCTAATTCAGGAATTCCGCGATCGCTATTTTCTAAAATTACATGTGCAAGATTTTCCATTTGATTAATGACTTCAATCAAAGGTAATGTGTCGAACTCCATCTCCACAGTATCAATCCACTCACTCAAAACGCGATCGCAAAATGCACTAATCGATGGTAGTTTGAGAGGAACTTTCGGTTCCCACGATGGTTCCTGTTGTTCAACAAACAAAGTCTCTTGAGTACCCACACAGCCTTCATAATCCACCAAAAACATCAGTAGCTGAAATTTGTGTGTTCGCTCAAACGTCTCTCGTGCTTGAGTTGCTAATGGTAACCAAAAATCGCCGATTAACTCTTGTAAATACCCCTTAGGCATACAATCTACGTCATGGAAAACCAGAAATACATTCTGAGTTTGCCACCATTGATAAACTCGTTCAGCAATCTCTGAAGGAGAGCTTTGTTTCCCTAAACCTACCCTACCACCTAGTTCGCGCCACAAAGCGTTAATATCTCTTCTGCGCCCAATCCGAGCAAGTTCAACTCGCACTACCTTACCCATTGTGCTATAACGAACATACTGTGTGACTAACCGATTCAGTAACCAACGTTGTCCATGATCTGGCAAACCATGAATTAGGAAAGTTCCTATTGACTGGGCTTTGATAAACTTTTTAAATGAAAGTACTTGTTCCCGGTAGCCTAATTTCAATAAAGCACGATATAGTTCTTCACTACACGCTGCTGTGTCTAAAGTTTCAATTTGCTGCGTGATTTTACTACGTTCAGTTTCGAGTTCCTCAATCTCCTTGTCTAGTTGGAAGATAATTGAATGGCTTGCCTCTGTAATCTTTTTTCTGCGTAGGAACAGTATCTTTTCATCTATTTTATCTAACAGTTCTTGCAGAGCCTCAGGCATATTCATGTTTATTATTATACCTATACTCTATTTAGTTTTTAATAGTGACCAATTCCAGTACCTATTGAGTTTTCTTTAACTACATTGTTAAAGTACATGGTTACAGATTTAAATTAATTTAGTGGCTTGAGCGCTTAAGCGCTCACTACGAACACGCTTATAAGTATTTAATATGATAACAGAAGGGCAACGACGTCGATGGGAACTTGAAAGAGACGCGCAGGAGCAATTGTATAAACTTCTCAGTGAGAAAGTAGCGAGGATACGAAAAGCTTTGACTATTGAAACCGATCCATCTCGTAAATTTCAATACGAACAGCAGATTCAAGAAGAGGAGAATGAGCTAAAGAAGTTTGATGATAGGTTAAATGAAATTGAAGCAGTATTAACGAATCCTTCTAAGATTATACAGCAAAAAATCTTGATTTTGGCAGCAATTCCGCAACCTCACAATTTGCGTTTAGATCAAGAGATGCGGGAAATAAGAGCTGCTATTGAACGAGCGACAAGACGGGATTTGTTTGAAATTCACGAAAGAACTGCTGTACGTCCTCAAGATATTCGTAGAGCGATCGCAGAAGTACGCCCCCAAATCGTCCATTTTTGCGGACATGGCATGGAGAATGGCAGCTTAGTCTTAGAAGACGATGCCGGAAACCACAAACCTGTACCACCTGAAGCTTTAGCTACATTGTTTAAGTTACACGCTGAATACGTGAACTGTGTGCTATTAAATGCCTGTTATTCAGAAAAATCTGCACAAGCAATAAGCCAACATATTAACTATACGATTGGAATGAACCAGCCAATTCAAGACCAAGCAGCAATTGTATTTGCTCAGGGATTTTACGATGGACTGGGGTATAAAAAGTCAGACAATCAAGAGATTTTTCCCAGAGCCTTCGATGAAGCTATGGTAGCTATTCAAATGGAAAACCTTGTACAGGGGCAAATACCAGTTTTATTAACAAAGTAACGCAATTCAGATCCCCGACTTCTGGGAGGAGGCTGTTGACGAATGGTGGGTTTCACCCCTCACCCCAACCATTATAGGGAATTGTGAGCGAATAAAATACAAGTACATCGTCATTGATCGAGTTCATAGCCATTATTTACCGTTGCTAAAAAATCTTTGACTTCTGTCCCTACGCGATATTGCTCTTTTGCTTAGTGTGATAGGTTTGAATTGCACCTCTAGATCGCATTGTCTGTTGTGGCTAAGGATCGTTTTCATCAAGTTGTTAAGACGGCTCTTGCTAAGGATGGGTGGAATGTTACTCATGATCCACTTCAGATTAAAGTAGGTGGTGTAGATATGGAAATTGACTTGGGGGCAGAACGATTACTGGCAGCAGAGCGAGGAGATGAGAAAATTGCAGTGGAAGTCAAAAGTTTTTTGGCTCGTGCATCGGCAATTTCAGAGTTTCATACAGCACTGGGGCAGTTTATTAACTATCGGGCTGCATTGCGTCGTTCTGAACCTGATCGCATTCTCTATCTAGCCGTACCCAATTTAATCTATAACAGTTTCTTTCAACTTGATTTTCCAGCATCAATGCTGCAAGAAAATTCCGTAAAAATGATTGTTTACGACATTAAATTGGAGAAAATTTTACAATGGAAGGACTGACTGATAAATTAATCAACTATCAGCAAATTGTACAACAATTGTTGATAGGTTACGCAGAAGTTAAGCCAGCTTATGGTGAGTTTGAGGTTGAGACTATTTTTGACACACAGCGAAATCACTATCAAATTGTGCATCTAGGTTGGCAGCATCAGCGCTGGGTGCATCATTGTACTATGCATCTTGATATTCGCAATGAGAAAATCTGGATTTTTTACAATTCAACGGAGCATGATATTGCAGCAGATTTGGTCGATTTGGGTGTGCCAAAACAAGATATTGTGCTAGGTTTTCATCCTCCTTTCATGCGGGAAATGAGTGACTATGCTGTGGGTTAAAAGCAGAAGGATTACAGAGGCGATCGCTTGATGGAAAGGTAGGGCGATAGCGAATCTATATGCAAATGGATGTAATGATTAGCTGTTTTGGAAAAAAATCGATTTCAAATATTGCTGCTATCTCCTCCCAACTCATGTTGAGAAACTTGTAAACTAAGATCGTCTCTATTTATTGTAATAACTGCTGCTGTTGGGGTAGTGAGATGAACTCAAGCCTGGTTCTATCGATTAATTGCCTTGCAAGTTGAATTGCTGTATTTTCATTTTCAATCACTAACTTAATGGTAGCAATGCCTACTGGTAATGATTCAGCTTTACCTAACTCATCAAGATAAATACGAGTCACTCGTCCAGAATCAAAGTATTCACGATAATAAGTAAAAATTATGAATATCCAACTTAAGCCCGAAGAAGAGCAATTTATTCAAACACAAATTGCTGGAGGTAAATATGAAAATCCGGAAGCAGTTATTAGTAAAGCACTGAAACTATTAAGGGAGTGGGAGAAAAACTATCAAAATTGGGTTGAGGAAACCCGTCAAAAAGTAGAAGTCGCTGCGGAACAGTTAGATAGAGGTGAAGGTGTTGACGGGGAAGTTGTAGTTGAGCGACTGCGGGAAAAATTGCGTAAAGCCAGAGAGAATCAAGGATGAAACAACACGTTATCTCCCCAGAGGCAAATCAAGATTTGGAAGAAATTATTGATTATTTCACGAGTCGTAATATTGATGCTGGGGAGCGTTTTATTGATGAGTTTAATAAAAAATGTAGGAATCTTGCGAATTTCCCAAATATGGGACGCAGTTATGCCGATATTAAGGATTATTTGCGAGGTGTTCCTTTAAATGGTTACATTATTCTTTACCGAGTTACAGATGGCGGAATTGAAATTTTAAGAGTAGTAAGCGGTTATAGAGATTTGGAGTCTTTGTTTGCAGAGGATGACGATTAAGCAGGGATTCTCTGCCTATAACGTTATAGGCAACTAGAATTGTTAAAATTTGTGTCGAAAACTATTTATGACTCTGGTTGGTTGGTGCCGAGCGAGAAAAAAGATTAACTTATATTTAATACTCCTTCAAGCGATACGGCGGTATCGCCGTGGCCAAGGGCATAGCCCTAATTCATATTTCTATTCTGCAACGCCCCCACAAGCGATCGCCTTACCTCAACTACTTTCCCCAACTTCAATCTCACATCTGCACAAGTTTTGGGTGCAGTTAACGCAATACGGTTCAGTTAAACTCAAAAGGCTAATTTGTTCACTTCGGCATTTAGTACAGAACAAAAATCATGAAACTTAGTATAATTGTCATCAACTGACTTTTGCAAGGCTATGAGCGCACGAGCCCGGTTTCAAAGAAAATCTTATTCATCCTAAACGAGCAAGAATATTACTTTCAAAGGGAAAAGCAAGCGTTTTTAGGATTTTCTGATTTAGGGGAGAATCTTCTGATTTGTGCCAACATTTTATGACTCAGTTAACAGGCAAGTACTAGTTAGCTTTATCTTGGCGTTAGCGTAGCTCGCCGCAGGCATCACTGTTGGTATTTAATATCGGAGCCAGATCACACAAGAGTTTAAATGAATTATCCGGACAATTCCAAGTGGTGATCGCCTCAAATTCTCTCTTTCTTCGCGCTATGCAGCGTCCTTTATGGTTCATTTCCCACGCTTCAACTCGCTTTTGCCTCATCCCCTAAAGCTTCAGCAGCTGTAGCCAATCTATCAACCGCTGCTTGAACTATCTGAGCTACTTGACTAAGAGGCATATGCTTTATTTGTCTAAGAATTAGACTTAAATCTGAGGATTCTGATACTGGTTTACCTTCCAAACAACACAGTAACTCTTCAAGTGTGTAACCTGATCTAGCTGCAATCTGAGCTAAATTTTCTGTATCTGGCACCTTCACGCCTTTTTCCCACATCTGAACAGCAGTCGCAGAAACTCCCAGAAGTTTGCCAAAAGCTCTCTGACTCATCGAACCACGAGCCAGTTTAATTATCTCAATCAGTTTTTCCCTGCTTTCAATTTTCACTGCTTGTGTGGCTACTCAACTCTAATTTAAAAGCTTAATTCCAATCTTACAAGTTTACTTTATATGTTGACAGACTTACTTGTTACTAGTAGACTATCTCTAGTTGTATTTAGGAAACTGCAGTTTTAATTTTTAAAGCTGCAGCACTAATTTTTATAGTATCTGTGCCAATGATAGCAATGGTTCGTAAGACACGCAAGACTCGTCAATATCGTCGTAAAGGTCAAAGCTTAATATCTGCTGATAAAATTAACCCACAACAATGGAATATTTCTGCCAGGGAAGCCAAAGAAGCATTGAAAGCACAAGGCTATCAAGTTAAGCAAATCAAGAAAATTCGCTGCTTAAGGCATCAAGTGTGTTTATCATACTGGGACGAAAAAGGCAATATATGTAGCAGTTTTTTTAGCTACCGAATTTTTACTCGCTGGCAAAAGGAAGTGGAAAAGTTAGTAAATCTTTGCCCAAGCTTGAAAGAATTGGTTCAACTAAACGGCATCCTCCAGTACGAATTTGATTATTATTCTTACCCAAGAGAGATGGAGGATGCTCTAGCTAGCTCAATAGAAAACCGCTTGTCGGAGTTAAAAGCAACAGCACGACAAACGGTTCTTCTTTAAAAGATTCAATAGTTAATCAAAAAGTCTTACGAACCTAGGCTCTTATGAACTGCTAACACCAGCCGCGAGTTCCGCTAGGCGCTCTTGCTGATCTTGAGAGATGCAAGTCTGAATAATTGACTCTAAATCGCCTTCTAAAACTGGGTTGAGCGAAAAGTTTTCACCGAGACGGTGGTCGGTAACGCGGCTATCCTTATAGTTAAAAGTCCGAATTTTTTCCGAACGTGATCCTGTACCGACTTGCGATCGCCGCATGGAAGTGACAGCTTCTTGTTGTTCGCGTAACTTCATCTCATACAACTTTGCTCGCAGGATCTGCATTGCGCGTTCTTTGTTTTGCAACTGGCTACGCTCTTCGGTACAGAAAATCCTAATTCCTGTCGGTTTGTGAAACAAGTCAGCTGCCGTTTCCACTTTGTTGACGTTTTGTCCACCAGCACCACCGGAACGAGCCGTAGACATTTCAATATCCTTAGGATCGATGTGGATTTCTACATCATCAACTTCTGGCATAATCGCCACAGTTGCTGTGGATGTATGAACTCGTCCTCCTGCCTCTGTCACTGGTACACGCTGAACGCGATGCACTCCAGCTTCAAATTTTAACTTGCTGTATACGCTCTCACCTTGAATTTCTAAAATAGCCTCTTTGAAGCCACCCATTTCAGCTAAGGATTCGCTGACTAGCTTTACTTTCCATGCTTGGGTGTCGGCATACCTAGAGTACATTCGTACTAAATCACCAGCCCATATACTTGCTTCATCACCGCCAGTACCCGCACGAATTTCCAGCATGATGTTTTTATCATCGTTAGGATCGCGGGGTAGCAACAGTACTTTGAGACGAGTTTCTAAATATTCTATTTTCTGCTCAAGTTCGTTGACTTCCAAAGCTGCCATTTCGTGCAACTCTAGATCACTCTGAGCTTCTTTTAAAACCTGACGAGCTCCTATTAATTCTTCTTGAGAAGATTTCCAGTTTTCATAAGTATCTACAACCTCTTCCAATGAAGAACGAGCCTTCGCCACTTTTTGATACTCATCTGGGTTTTTAGCAGTATCGGGGTCGGCCAGGCGACGTGTCAATTCATTAAAAGTTTGTTCAACGGATTTTAGTTTCTCCAACAAATATGTTTCAGCCATGATCGGTGCGATCGCTCCTTAAAAAATAGCAAGTAGGCTCCAGCATTAAATACAACAATCGACCCAGCCAGTCGCAGGGTCGTCGTTAACAGCTACAGCCAACCCGCTACTTTTTCTTTTTGGTGCTGGAGGGTTGACCTTCCTTCATGCCGTACTTGCGGAGGAAACGCTCAACGCGACCTTCGCTGTCAACAATCTTTTGAGTACCAGTATAGAATGGATGGTTCCCAGACCAGACATCTACGTGCAACTCTGGTTTAGTAGAGCCTACGGTCATCACTAATTGACCGTTACAGTAAACCTTCGCTTCTGGATACCACTGGGGATGAATATCAGATTTAGCCATTGTTCTTTTTGGGGATCTATATTAATTATAACTTGAGAAACATGAGTCAGGAGTCAGGAGAACAATTCTAAGTTTCTCTAAATGGGGTTTGAATAGAAGAGTGATTTCTTTTCCTAGTTCCACCTAAAAAAGGTAGGGGGTTTATGAACAAATCATTCACCAATTGCATGGGAAACATACTGAGGAATGTCTCCTCTTCGCACCCCTGCGGAGGTAAACAAAGGAAGCGATCGCAGGTTTCTCCTGACAACTTCTCTTAACGCTTTGAGTACTGAGGTGCTTTGCGGGCTTTGTGCAAGCCATATTTTTTGCGTTCTTTAGCCCGTGGATCGCGGGTAAGGTAACCCTCGATTTTCAATGGTGGTCGGTTTTCTGGATCGAGTTGACACAAGGCACGTGCGACTCCCAAACGAACCGAATCAGCCTGTCCTGTCAAGCCCCCGCCTTCAGCTTTCACCAAAATATCATATTCGTTTTCTAAACCCAGAGTTTCTAAAGGTGCTTTGATAACTCCAAGGTAGTTCGCATTGAACTGGAAATAAAGATCCCCTGGTTTACCATTGACAATCAACTGTCCACTACCTGGAACTAAACGTACTCGTGCTACTGAGGTCTTACGACGACCAGTACCCCAGTACACAGCACGTCCGCTATCCGTTTCTACTGCTTGCATTAATTTTGCTCTCCTGGAATTGTCTGAATTTTTAACTCTTTAGGCTGTTGTGCTGCATGAGGATGAGTTGGTCCGGCGTATACTTTTAACTTTGTAAATAATTGCCTTCCCAAGCTATTTTTAGGCAGCATACCCTTGATCGCATGTTCCAAAATCCGTTCTGGTAAACGTGCTTGCAGCTTAGCGAATGTTTCCGTCTTCATACCACCAGGACGACCGGAGTGACGATGATAAACTTTTTGAGTGCGCTTTTTACCTGTGACTGTCACTTTTTCCGCATTCACGACGATAACGAAGTCACCTGTATCGAGATGAGGTGTGTATTCAGGTTTGTTTTTGCCTCGCAGAATCATGGCGATTTCGCTTGCTAAGCGCCCAAGGCGTTGATCTGCCGCGTCTATGACGTACCAATCATGCTCAAGGGTCTTAATAGGAGGAAGGAATGTTTTGTTGCTTGTCATTTGTTGGTTATTCGTTGTTAGAAGTCATTTATTGGTTGTTCGTTGTTAGAAGTTATTTATTTGTTACTACTAACTAATGTACGGGCGCTCCTTGCCAGGATTGTTCGTTTTTACTCACAAGTTACTAAATTAAACCCACGACACACTAACCATTAACTAAAGATAAATTTGGGCTGGGTGTCGTACCAAACTTCTGGAGGAAAGGGAAAATCCGGATAGCCGACTCGCAACAAGCATAACCCGTGAGCTGGTGCAGCGTATTTCACTTCTTCCCGACGTTCGTTTTTCCAGATGTCAACGAAGCTCGAGGGCGATCGCTGACCTGAACCTACTTTCACTAGCATCCCTACCAACAACCGCACCATACCATACAAAAATCCGTTGGCTTGAATTTCAATCACAAGAAATGGTCCGGTTCGATAACATTCTGCTGCTTGCACCTCAACCCAAGAGTGCTTGCGTCCGGAGTTAGCACGATGAAAAGCAGCGAGGTGATGTTGTCCTATAAGAGGTTTTAGAGATGCCTGGATTAATGATTCATCTAGCGGTGCATGATAGTAATGCCAACAGAAGGGTTTGATGAACAAGTTTGGTTGTGCTTCTGTATAGAGAGTGTAGCGATACCGTCGATACACCGCGCTAAAACGAGCGTGCCAATTATTGCTTACACTTGCTGAACCCCGAATCAATATATCTTTAGGTAGATAGCTATTGAGAATTTTTGACCACTTGTGAGGGGGAATTGTTGTGCCTTTCGCTTCAAAATGAGCGACTTGAGCTGCAGCGTGAACTCCAGCATCAGTTCGTCCCGCCCCATGTAGTGTCACTTGATGACCGAGTATATTTGAGATTGCTTTTTCTATCTCTTCTTGTACCGAGCGGTGGTGGAGTTGCCGTTGCCAGCCATGAAAATGAGTGCCCAGGTATTGGATTACCAGGGCGACTCGTGGGGTCGGTGTAGACTGGTGGCTTTCCATAACAATCTTTGATTTTGGGCTTTGATTTTGGGTTTTGGGATTTTAGATTGAGGACTGTTCATTAATAATTGGCAACTAGATAATTCTCTAATCCCTTATTCCCAATCCAAAATCGTAAATCTAAAATCTAAAATCTCTAGACCAATTCGATAATTGCCATTTTAGAATGATCACCGCGACGAGGTACGGTATGGAGGATACGAGTGTAACCTCCATTACGGTTGGCATAGCGTTCGGGAGCCTGCTCAAAGAGAGCATGAACGAGTTGTTTGTCGTAGATGTAGCCCAGGGCTTGACGGCGCGAAGCCAAGGAGCCATCTTTGGCTAAGGTAATCATTTTCTCCACTTCTCCCCGTAAGACTTTAGCTCGGATTAAAGTGGTGTTGATCCGACCATGACGGATCAGTTCGGTAGTTAGCGCTCGCAGGAGCGCTCGGCGCTGATCTGTAGGTTTGCTGAGTTTTTTGACTCGACAACGGTGACGCATAATTGAGTTGTTGGGTGTTAGTTGTTAGTTGTTAGTTGTTAATTGTTAGTTGTTAGTTGTTAGTTTTTGCTCACTCTTAACTACTATCCACCAACCCTGAGGCAGTTTCAGTTGTGTTTAGATCACGACTAATTCCTAACGACTAACGACTAACGAGTTTTAACTGTGTTTAGAGGCTCTTTCCTGTGGTAGGGTAATGCCCAAACGGCGCTGTAATGCTTCAACTACTTCTTCTGCTGACTTTTGACCAAAGTTTTTAATTTCTAATAGGTCTTCTTGTGTGTAATCTAGTAAGTCGGCGACGGAGTTGACTTGCGCCCGTTTGAGACAGTTATATGCTCTGACCGAGAGTTGTAATTCTTCAATCGGAATTTGAGCGGTTGGGTCGTCTGGGATGTCAGATCCTGTATCCGTTGGTTCAATCGAGATATCTTTCAACGGGTTGAACAGATCTACCAGAATAGTCGCAGCAGAGGAGAGTGCTTCTTGGGGGTTAAGACTGCCATTTGTCCAAACTTCCAACAGCAAACGGTCTTTTGGTATTCCGTTATCTCCACGGGTTTCTTCTACACTGTAGTTGACTTTTCGCACTGGCATGAACACCGAGTCAATTTGGAGAAAGTCCAGAGATGTGGCTTCCTCACGACCTCGTTCGACGGTGCGGTACCCTTTGCCTCTCTCAATCCGAAATTCCATTTCTAGCTTTCCCCCATCATTGAGGCTTGCTACATACTGCGTCGGATCGATGACTTCGACTTCACTGGGCAAATCAAAGTGTGCTGCAGTAACTATTGCTGGACCCGTCACGAGTAACCGACCAATCTGGGGTTGAGCAGAATAGCTTTTGAGGACGACATCCTTCATCTTCATGATGATTTCCAGCACGTCTTCCCGCACGCCCGGAACTGTGGCAAATTCGTGTGTGACGCCTGAAATCCGCACTGCTGTGACTGCTGTTCCTTCGAGATTCGATAGTAAAATTCGTCTTAGGGCGTTGCCAACCGTCGTTCCTTGACCGCGCTCTAAAGGTTCTAGGACAAATTTACTATACTGGCTTCTATTTTCTTCAGTATTAGACTCTACACATTCAATTTGAAACTGCGCCACGGAGTAGCCTCCCTTTTTTTCAGGTCCTGCAGGCCAAGCAAATCACTTGCCCCGAAATCACTCTTCTGCCTTCTTGGTCTACGAGGTTGATCAAACAATTTTATCAAGTATTATTTGATACCCCAAATAACAAACAGGCGCTACTAATCTATTGAGTTTTCTGAAGTTTTCCACTCCTCCAATGCATGGAGGTGTTTAAACTTCTAGAGACGGCCACTATGCTTTGTGAGGAGAACTGATAGGGCAATCATTCAACAAAAGTTATTCTTAGGTCTGCCACTTCTACAAAGCTCGCATACCTTTAAAATCACTTCTGTTTCCTCAAATTTTTGCCCTCACCGCCCAACTATTGTTTAAACACGACGGCGCTTGGGTGGACGGCAACCATTATGAGGAATTGGGGTAATATCCCGGATCAGTGTAATTTCTAGTCCCGCCCCTTGAATTGCTCGGATAGCGGTTTCTCTACCTGCTCCTGGACCGCTCACCATAACCTCTATTTGCCGCATTCCCTGATCTATGGCTCGACGTGCTGCACTTTCTGCGGCAGTTTGTGCTGCAAAAGGTGTTCCTTTTTTTGCCCCTTTAAAACCGCTTGAGCCAGCACTTGCCCAAGAAATCACATCTCCATTTTGATCGGTAATGGTAACAATGCTATTGTTGAAAGTAGATTGTATGTAAGCAACTCCGTTCGGGACGTTACGTTTTTGCTTTTTGCTTCCGCTCTTTTTAGTTGGTTGTCGCGCCATATCAATGTCATTAAGTTAAGGAAAACTGGAGCGTTAGCTACTTGTTGATTGTCGATTGGCACTCCTCACCAAACAACGATTAACCATCAACAAACGACTAACTATCAACACGCTGTTAATAGGGCAAATATTACTTACCTGGTGCTTTCTTCTTACCTGCCACGGTCTGTCTTCTCCCGCGACGAGTTCTAGCATTGGTGCGAGTTCTTTGTCCTCTAACTGGTAAACCCATGCGGTGGCGACGCCCTCTGTAAGTACCAATCTCAATTAGACGCTTGATGTTCATCCCCTCTAAGCGTCTCAAGTCGCCTTCAACTTGGTAGTTACTTTCTATCTCTCCCCGCAATGCTGCTACGTCGGCATCGCTCAAATCTTTAACACGGGTATCCGAATTTACACCTGTAGCTGCTAAAATGTCTTGCGAGCTTGATAACCCAATTCCGTAAATATATGTTAGACCGATTTCAACACGTTTATCACGTGGAAGGTCTACTCCGGCAATACGAGCCACAATAAATTTCTCCCTATGTTTGTAGTTTTTATTCAGTTACCAATCAATCTGTAACCCTATCCTTGACGTTGCTTGTGTTTGGGATTAACACAGATCACCATTACGCGACCGCGCCGTCGAATCACGTTACATTTTTCACACATTCTCTTGACAGATGCTCTCACTTTCATACTCTTTCTCTTCTACTCCAAATGGTGGATTATAACATTTTTTTACCAACTCTGCAATTTTTTGCCAAAACCCCCAAAAATGAGTTTTGTGGTAATATTTCCTACATGAGCTTATTTTTTACGCAGCCGATAAGTAATTCTACCTTTTGTCAAGTCGTAGGGGGTCAACTCTACTTTGACGCGATCGCCGGGTAAAATCTTAATATAGTTACGACGAATCTTGCCAGAAATGTGAGCTAGGACGTTGAAGCCATTATCTAGATCGACACGAAACATTGCATTAGGCAGAGACTCGGTCACCGTGCCTTCCATTTCAATCAGGTCTTGCTTAGACAATTTATTTTTTCCTCAACTCAACAGTCTCTTGTTCGGTTGCAACATACAGCAGCAAGAGAACATATTTTGACTTATATATCAACAGT
>JAQYWN010000273.1 GCA_029379265.1 Rhizonema sp. NSF051 | reverse complement strand
CCTAGCACTTAGTCAAGGAATTAACATTGAAGTTTCCAGGTGCAAGATCTGAGTTTAGATGCTACGTTACGCATCTTAAACTCTAATAAAGGCTCTGTTGCCAAAAGTCGCAGCGATAATTTGGAGAAATTCCAGCAGAAGGGAGTTTTACCTGCTGACTATGATTTCAAGTTTGCTGATGACATCCGCATTGATCGATTGGCAGAATTCGGTGATTTAGTCAGTCGGAAAATCTGGGATGAAACAGTCAGTCGCATTGAAGCTGCTTGTAAGAAAGATAAAACCTTGCCAAAAATACCTAATCTTGATATAACTAACAAAGTTGTAGAATTTTGGAACTTAGTAGAATATTTACCCCAAGTTCGCGCAATCAAACAAATCAATCAAAGCCTGAAAGAAAATAAGTTAAAGGGAAATACTGGGGGAGTTCCCTATGAATGGTATTACCTAGCAGCTAAATATCTGCAACATCATCCTGGTGTTGAAGATGTACGTGAGATATGCGAGCAAGTTATTACTTATTTAAAAAGCTTGATTGAGCCGATTGTTACCCAGTATCAGCTTGCTGATGGTTGGGATGATTTAAGGCTTTGGGTAGAACGAGTTGTGATGCTGCCTGGTAGTCATGAGGTAGTTGCCATTACCAATCAGACTGAAACTTTTTTGAATGAGTTAAGCAATTACAATGCAGCTAAAAAACCAGGTAGAGGAAGGCAGTTAATTTGTTCAATTTCCCATTCTGCTTATACAGTTACCGAGCAAATGGAATCAGCAGTGTTATTCACACCGCAAGTTTACACAAATAAGCAGATGTTAGGCGGTTCTAATGCCAAACGCAATATTTCCAGTATTGCAGCTGTGGAAATGATGCTGCGGCAAATTTTGATGAATCAAACTCAAGCAGTGGGTAAGAGATTTGAGGATGGCAAATACCGTTATCTTTACTTTTATCCCACTTATTATTTCACTCCAGAAACTAACAAGTTTTTGCAGAAAGCTTACACTGGTATTGCTCAAACTCGGTTTGATACTAGCATCCGCAATCATTTTATCAGTAAAGATTTCCAAGCGAATCTAGGGCAAGAACGCTATCAAAGTGTCGATGCTTTCTTGATTGATGAGAATTCACAAGCTAAGGTAAACCGTACCTTTAAACTCTCTTATCCCGAAAATCAACCTTTAACTTTCTACTTTATGGCACTTCCGCCAGGAAGAGATAGCACCGACACTGAATCTTGGGTGATGCCAAGTTGGTTAGCGTTTGCTTTCCCGATGATACTAGATGTCAAGACTGTGGTTTCTGAGTCGCCAATTCCACCTTTTAACGACGGGGCTGAGTTTGAGGAAAGTGTTTTTCTTGACAGTGTACCTCACGCTTTTCGAGCTTTAGTAAGACGCGATCGCTTTCGTCTTGACTACATCCTCGAAGGCTGGGAGGAAAACGGCATCCGATATCCTGCACCTTTGAATATCCTCACGGCTGCTTATGCTATTCACCTTGATGTGAATGCCCGACAAGGTAAGTCTGGTTATGACGCCAATTGGGGTAGATTTACTGAACTCGCGACAGATTTAGAAACGAGTCCACTTTATGTCTTTTCTTATCTTAACCGTTGGGTGCGCAACCAGGGAGTTGAGACGGCTCGAATTGAAAAAATTCGGCTTTATACCTATCACTTTTATCCCTGCTTCGATCCTTACACAAAATATGATTCAAATTTGGAGAAATTAATTGTGGGAGAAGAATCAACTCTAAATCATCCGAAAAAACTTACAGAACTTTACCGCAAATTTTACAGAGCAAATAAACGTTATAATCCGAAATCCAACGCTGTCTTAAAACCGATTGATATTGCCTCAGAAACAATACTCAAAGCTGAACTAAGTGTTTTCCAAGGAGAGACATTAGTTGCCGCTGTAGCCGCCTCCGTTTTTAAACTCATGGATCGAGTTCATGCTTCCACAGCAGAAGGACGTTGGATGTTTAGCAAACGCGAAGAAGAACGACAAACAGTTTTAGATTTTGCTCAGTACTTTGTCGTAGAAGTATTTGAAAAATCATTTGCAGGCGATCGCGCACGTTTAGCAGGGCGTCAACTCAACTTAATTCGCGACACCTGCGAGTTTCTATATCGCCTAGAAGACGATATAGAAAACCAAAGCAAAAACGAGCAAGAGAATGATACCGCTACACAAAACTAACTCCCTCTTTCTCTCCTTCCTCTCTTGGCGCTCTTGGTGAACAAGCGCGAATGACGGCTTTCCCGACAGAGGCGACTGGTGAACCCGTTAGCGCAGCGAAGCGCGAGTCTTCTCCCAAGGGGAGACGCCAAGGGCGAACGAGCGTCAGGGCGGTTCAATCAATATTCCATCTCAACCTCAGCCACAAAAACATTAACTATTGGAGACTAATCATGAAATTTCTCAAAACCATCGACTCTAAATTTTTTCACTCAGAAATCCCCTACAAATCAATGGGAAAATACGTACACTTTCTAACTATTCGCATCACAGAATCATACCCACTATTTCAGACAGACGGAGAACTAAATAAAGCAAGGGTAAAAGCTGGAGTCAAAGACAAAACCACAATTAGCCGTCTTTCAATGTTCAAACGCAAACAGTCTACACCAGAGCGTTTAGTTGGCAGGGAATTACTACGTAACTACGGGTTAATGACAGCTAAAGAATGCGAATATAATGTAGAGTTTGCAATGGATAATCCTGATTGCATCATTTACGGGTTCGCTATTGGTGACTCGGGTTCTGAAAAATCAAAAGTGGTTGTAGACACAGCATTTTCAATTACAGCTTTCGATGAATCTCACGAAACTTTTACTCTTAATGCTCCGTATGAAAATGGTACGATGGCTTCTAAGGGTGAAAATGGTTCTAAACCTGGGGAAGTGACAAGCAGGATTAATCAGCAAGATCACATCAAGCCCCAAGTTTTCTTTCCTAGTATTGTCACACTCAAAGATGCCACAGAAGCCAGCTTTCTGTACGTTTTTAACAACATCATGAGAACTCGTCACTACGGAGCGCAAACAACTCGTACAGGGCGGGTGAGAAATGAGTTAATTGGTGTCATTTTCGCTGATGGAGAAATCACGAGTAATCTACGCTGGACTCAATCGATATATGATATGATGAAGGATAATAAAACAATCAAATCTCCCGAACCTCTAGATGAAGAAGATGTCATTGCCGCTGCTTTAAGTGCAATTGATTCACTCATGGCTGAGGAATTTATCGTTCATACAGACTACATTGGAGAGACTTTTACACCTTTACTTAATGATGTTAAAGCGCTTATAGGTAAAGAGACAGGAATTAAAGCTATTTTACAACAAGCTGATACAGAAGCTAAAAATTACGCTCTTCAGCATATCAGCAAAAAGAAAACTGCTGCTAAGGCGGTGTCACAGTAATGCAATTCCTTTACCAATGTCATTTGGAACTCCACGATAGCTTGTATTATGCAACTCGCGAGATAGGCAGACTCTACGAAACAGAGCCAGTTATTCACAACTACGCTCTTTGTTACGCACTATATATGGTAGATAGTGAAGTTTACTCGACGACTGTTTCTGAAGAACATTCCTATCGGTATTTCTGCCCAGAACAAGTTCCTAAGTATGAGGAGCATTTAACACCGCTCAATCACCAAGGAATTTATGTCACTCCAGCACGTTCAATTCACCATACAGCCATTCTCAATACTTGGAAGTATGCTAACAATAACTACCACGTTGAGATGGAGAAAACTCAGAAAAATATCCCCAGTTTTGGTAGAGCAAAAGAGATTGCACCAGAAAGTCAGTTTGAGTTTTTTGTGATTTCTCAAAAGCCACTCAAATTCCCCAAATGGATTCGCTTGGGTAAGTGGATGAGTAAAGCAGAAGTCAATATTCAAGAAGTCACAAAATTTAAACTAAAAACCGATGACTTTTCTTTCCCTTATCCACTAAATCCTCTGGATGTGATGTTTACGCATCAAGTTGTTAGCTACGATGTCGTAAATATGCCGCCTGTGAGTCTGATTCAGAATATCAGTATTCGCCAAGGGCAGTATTATGAGTTTGAACATCCCAACACATCGGAAAAACTACGCCTTCCAGCTAATATGCAGTATCGGTTCAAGGGTTGACAAGTTCGTTCGTAGTTGCGCTGTCTTCGCTATCAGATTGTTGAGAGTGAGCTGAAGCGCAACTACGAACTTTACTGCTTTGGCGCTATCAGATTGTTGAGAGTGAGCTGAAGCGCAACTACGAACTTTATGAGGTAAGTCATTCCTTCGCATCGCCTGAATACACACTCTGATATCCAGAAATAACCCGACTGTTTACACAAGCTTAAAACAGAGCTTATACATGTATGTATTCTTCTCTATCTTCTCCCTCTCCTAAAATAAAAAACTGCAACCTATGCCCTACAGTCTTATCCTTAACCTCACTCCCCTATCTCCCATATACCCTGAATTCCTCACTGGTAGACACTACCACGCCCTTTTTCTCACCCTCGTGAGTTCTGTGGATCACGCATTGGGAGACTATCTACACACATCCAACGCAGATAAAGCGTTCACTCTTTCACCTTTACAAGTACAATACAATCATAAAAGTTACCACCACAAATCTCATCATACCTTGCAATGTTGTCATCAACGTCCAATTCCGGCAGGTACACCTTGCTGGTGGCGGATTTCACTCTTAGATGATACACTTTTTGGTAAGCTGACTTCACTGTGGCTGAATTTGAACCCCAAGCATTCTTGGCATTTGGGTTCTGCGGATTTGTACATCACCAGTATTCTCGGTACACCTCAATCAATACAACCTTGGGCAAACGCTTGCAGTTACACACAATTGTACGAACAAGCAAGTGATAGCGATCGCACTCTTAACTTCTCCTTCGCGACACCTGCTGCCTTCCGTCAAGGAGGATACGACAATGTTTTGCCAACTCGAGAATGTGTCTTCAACAGTCTTCTCAGTCGTTGGCACAAATATAGTGGAATGGAATTGAGTAACCTTCCCATCGAATCAATTTATCCAAGTCTTTTCAAAATTCATACCGAAGTGATTGGCAACTATGACAGCAAATTTATTGGTTGTGTTGGTGAAATCAACTATCGGATTTTTGGAGATGTGCAAGCGATCGCCATCAAGCAACTGAATGCCCTTGCCAATTTTGCCATGTACGCCGGAGTAGGGCGCAAAACCACGATGGGTATGGGTATGATACGTCGCCTCATGAATAGTAATTTTAGTTCGGTAAATACTGAAAACAATGAATGATTTAGAATACATTTCTATTGCCGCCTTAAACCAATATTCCTACTGTGCTCATCGCTGTTGGAGAATGTTTTGTGCAGGTGAATTTACTGATAATCAATACACAATCGAAGGAACAAGTTTACACGAGCGTGTCCATACGGTAGGAGAAGGACATCAGGAAGAAACTTGGCAAATTCGGGCAATTTGGCTGAAATCAGATAAATTCCAACTCATTGGTAAATCCGATTTAATAGAATCTGAAAACGGTGAATGGTATCCAGTCGAATACAAACGTGGCAAAAAAGGCGAATGGGATAACGATGAGTTGCAAGTCTGCGCCCAAGCATTGTGTTTGGAAGAAATGACAGGCAAAGATATCAGTGATGGTTATATCTACTACACGCACTCCCATCAACGTCAGTTAATCGAAATGACTCCTGAGCTGCGTCAAAGCACAATCAATACTATTGAAGCCGTGCAAACATTACTCTCAACAGGCGAAATGCCAAAAGCTGTCAAAACTAAGCGCTGTAACGGATGCAGTCTTCAGTCGCAATGTTTACCAGGAACGCCTGACAAAGTAGAACGCTATCAAGAACCTGACTAACATCAAGTTTACTCTCTGACTTAAATAGGTAGGCGGAAAAATTTACCACCATGTAACAAATTCGTTCGTTCGTAGTTGCGCTTCAGCGCACTCTTAACAGCAACGCCCTATTTTTACCTACCTACTGATATCACATCCGCCTAATTACTTATAAATAAAAGATAGGCTCGTAGTTGCGCTTCAGCGCACTCTTAACAGCAACGCCCTATTTTTACCTATCTACTGATATCACATTCGCCTAATTACTTATAAATAAAAGATAGGCTCGTAGTTGCGCTTCAGCGCACTCTTAACAGCAACGCCCTATTTTTGGTTTATTCCCGCCTATCTACTGATATCACATCCGCCTAATTACTTATAAATAAAAGATAGGCTCGTAGTTGCAATTTAGTTTTCAAAACTAGCGATAGCGCTAAAGCGCAACTACAAACTTTATTATAAGTATTCAGCCGAACTTAAAATGACACCGAAACACCAGAATTATTGGAGGTAAATATGGGCACAGTTTACATCACTCAAGAAGATGCCTTCATTGGCAAAACCGATGAACGCCTCAACGTCAGGTTTGATAAAAAGACAATTTTAGATGTACCGTTGATTAAAGTAGATGGTGTTGTTGTTTTAGGACGTGCCACCATTTCACCTGCAGCAATTTCCGAACTGCTAGAACGCAATATTCCCCTAACATTCCTCACAGAAAACGGACGTTATTTAGGACGTTTGGAACCAGAAGTGACTAAAAATATATTTGTCCGCAAAGCCCAATGGCTTGCAGCTGGAGAATCACTCCAAGCTATCCACTTGGTACAAGGTTTTGTGCGAGGTAAACTCAAGAATTACCGTCAAACCTTAATCCGTCGGCAGCGAGAATCAACCGAGGTAGATTTATCTAAGAATATCTCTCGTTTAGAACAAACGCTCGCACCCATTGATACCACAAGCAGCATCAACTCACTTCGCGGTTTGGAAGGAGCAGGAAGTGCCGCTTATTTTGGCTGCTTCAATCAACTCATTCGCAACACAGAATTTGAGTTTACCACGACAATGCGCCTACATCCTGGGACGCGGTGCCATTGGTCGAAATTTCGCTTACTCCCTATTAGGGATTGAAACTTGAGTAGAAGTATAAATACGGAATGAACAATCACGTCGAAATTTCGCTTACTCCCTATTAGGGATTGAAACAATGCAATAGTTACATCAATCGTTGCTGTTGTACGTCGAAATTTCGCTTACTCCCTATTAGGAATTGAAACAAGACATTAGCAGCTGAACAAACTCCAGTTGAAGGTCGAAATTTCGCTTACTCCCTATTAGGGATTGAAACGGCAACCGCATGTTATCAGGAGTTTGCGGGAGGAGTTGCGTCGAAATTTCGCTTACTCCCTATTAGGGATTGAAACATATTGTTTGGATTGGCAATAGTTTTGATGAGGTCGAAATTTCGCTCACTCCCTGTTAGGGATTGAAATACCATAACGATCACGCGAATTAAGTATTGGCTTCCCTCCATGCAGTGCGATCGCTCGAAATCATCTCCGCCCAAGAACTTGACGAGCGCACTCATGTAGAGACGCGTTGAGCGAATCAGTACACGAGCAGCGATCCATTATTGCTTTACGGTTTGGAGTTCAGTTTAGAACCGCAAAGGAGATAGCTTATGTAGCTAATTTTACGAGCTAAAGCCGAAGGGGAACCCTCACTATCTCAGGTATTATCCTCATAGATCGCAAGCCTTACATATATAAAAAAATGTAAAATATCTGAACTCAGTTCGTAGTTGTGCTTAAGCGCAACTACGAACCAGTAATGATTATTTCACTTACTTAAAACAGAAGCTAAGTAATCTATAGGGACACCACAGTTTCCGTACGAGGGCGTGACGGAGTACTGGGAATCAAAGGATTCATGCTCAGTAATTGACATCCCAAATGAGATTCCCTTGGACGCAACCTTTTGCCGCAAACCTTGCATTTACTGATTATGCACCTCAAAAAACTTCAAGTGGGATAGCCTTTTACTGAGAATTTTATTAAACTCTCAAAGAAAAATTTTCGTATTGGTGTGGTGATGTAGCAAGCCAGTAAATGAGTATTGAGCGTCTGACATCGAAATTTCTCCTTAACTTTACAAAAAATTAGGGTGTCGGGGATAGGGTGTAGGGTTTGAAAAAGATCCTGCGCGGGGTGGGTTTAACCGATCTTGGGCTGCCCATTCGATGCGCTCAAACCGCCGTCAACGGGTAGGTTGACGCCGTTCACGAAGGACGCGTCCTCACTGGCGAGAAAGGCGATAACAGATGCGATTTCCTCAGGCTTCGCTCCGCGTCCCATCGGACTCCGCTCTTTAAATTTCGCCATGAGAGTTTCATTCTTGGCTATGTCCTGGGTTAGATCTGTAAATGTAAGACTTGGGTTTACTGCATTGACTCTAACGCCCAAGCCTCCCAACTCCATCGCGAGCGATCGCGTAAAGTTGGTGACTGCACCCTTTGCTGCTGTGTAGAAGCTTTGATTCCAATCTCCCCCCAATCCGGAGACGGAAGAGACATTGATAATGCTTCCTTTCGTCTTCAGGAGATGCGGGACAGCTACACGACACGCGTAGAACACGCCGTCAACATCTGTAGCGAACACCTTGTGCCAGTCATCCGTAGAAGCCTCTAGGAATGGTCCATTGGGGGCGATCGCTCCCAATGATCGCCTTATTGTTTTATCTAATGTAAATAAAATGATGCACATTGTCAATACATTTTGTACTGACAAACAGGAGAGCATTACTTGTGGTAGCAGAGTTATATTGTTAGTACAGTTGTCAACACGTATATCGATTGATAACTTGAAATAACTACAACAGATAAAAACGCTCGCTATGAACGCAGACAACCGGATAATGGTACGGGTTAATACCGCAAAGAAAGCTGCTTTTGTGGAAAAAGTTAAACTTGAGGGTAAAAGCGCTTCTGAAGTACTTTTGGAATTAATCGACAGCTATTTAGGTGTATCAGCCAAGAAAAACGAATTAGAGGAACTTAAACAGGGATTAAGAGAAGAGATTAAAAAAGAACTTAAGCTTGAGCTTGGAAGCGAAATTGCTTTACTTAGACAGCAACTGCTGGGGGAATCAGTAGCCTGAGAGAGGAAAACGAATCTCTCAGGCAATGGCGCAGTCGTGTCCTAGAGACACTGAAAGAAAAGCCCGCCCGAAGTTAGGCGGGTTTTGTTTTTTATAGATCATTTTGTACGTCTTATGTTAGTCTATTTGTCATGACATATCAAAGCCCCCAGTGATTGTTTTGCAGGCAGACACTGGGGGCGAATTCACAAACCACTTTATAGTTCATGACTATTCAAACCCACGTTCCGCACCCAAGGGTGTCACAATCGGTTATTACTGAAAAAGGATTACT
>JAQYWN010000272.1 GCA_029379265.1 Rhizonema sp. NSF051 | reverse complement strand
CCTATATATTTAAATCTAAGTTTATAGCGAGTAGAAAGACTGCTTAACCTGCTGTCGATTCCATCGTACGTCCAGCCTATTTTTATTAATTTTTTATCGCAGTTTAATGCAAAGTAAACATAACCTAGTCTGTTCAATTCCGATTTATTATGTCGTCTTCCTCTTCCAGAAATTGTCATTTTCTAATAATCAAACCGTGAGTTTTCATCCTCAAATGGTGGAGAATACCGCGATGCACTGGTAAACTGAGAAAGTTTTGGTGCAATACCAGTATCCATTAATTGCTGAGATTGTTGAAGGAACCAGTCTTTGTTAACTTTCCATTGTTTAATATCTAAATCACCAACAATCCAAGTAACTGATTCTTTTACTAATTCTTGTAACTGCTCAGAAAAATTATTGCTATATAGTTTATTGGTTATATAGCGATTTGTTGCAGCATGTCGCTGTTCGTCGCGACTAATCTGGGTGGCAATCCAGGTAAGACTATGTCCACCACAGCGGAGCATAATTGGTAGAGATGCTGCGAGAAACACGCCGATTTCTAAAGCTGTTGCTTTTTCAATGGCTGAGTCTGGGAGCGATCGCCATTGTTCTGATAGCGATTTTGCTTCAGCAATAGTGTTAGCGTCAACTTCATAAGTCTTTAACGCTTTGCTGATTTGCTGCGAGTGAACTCCTTCGTCAGCGATGTTGCTGTGTAAAAGTTCCTTGCAGATTGGCGACACTTCGCCTTGTAGTTTTTTCCAAGTTTCGCCCGTGTACTGGGCAACATCGATTTCTAAATACTCACTAGAAGCTAGTATTCTTTCAAGAGATTTTTTGATACCAAATTCACCGTTAAAAGCAAAGGGAGATTTGGTAATTTCTTGCGGCTGCCAATAGTACGGCGCACCATTACGACACCGAGATTCATAGAGCGATCGGATTGAGTTCGTCATTAAATTTTTATAAATTATTTTTCAGAGAAGTGCAGCGAAAAGAACCATAGACCGAAGGAGTAACAATCTGTGAAATAGCATTCATCACGATATCCCCAATATCGTTTTCCTTTTTTATTCAAGAAAAATCCGTCAAAGATATAAGTCATTTTTCAGAAAAATGTAGAGAATAAAACCAAAGACCGAATGAAAAAAACGAACCGTCGTACCAAAAATATCTATAACCCCAGTAGCGATCGGTTCTCCAATTTTTAGTAATACCGTCAAATTTATATTTCATGATTATTATGCACAAACTACACAGCCTTCTTCATCATCGCAGAGAGGAAGCACTTGTCCTTTATTTAAATAATCTTGTCGCACTTTTGCCGCCATATTATAGTACGTTGACACGAGGGGCGATCGCACAACAAAGTCGCGAAACCATTTCATGTCAATTGTTTTGTATAAATCGAAACTCATTGCATGAGGTAACCCAGTCTTGTCCATGAGATACTGCCATTCTTCCCAATGTTCTTGGTGTAAGTCATGTCCAACATCGGCAATAATTTCTACTTCGCCGTGATTTAGCATTTCGTCACCATACACACCTGAGTCTCGGAATTGTATTTGTGAAAACGGTGGATCAATGTTGCGACAGGCGGTAAACCCGTCGTTATCTAAATAATCTCGGTAGCACCTTTGAGTTGGCTCAATGGTAAAAGCACGTTCTAATCCATGAGATCGCGCAATGGTAGCCGCATCTTCGTAAGCATCATGCAATTCGCAAGCGATTTCCATTGCTAACTCAGAACCGCCAGCATCTAAATATTCGGTGATTTTTTCTAATCGATATGCTTTGAGTGCTGCAACATGTTCTTCGTAGGTTACGCCTTGCTGTCTTAAAAAATTTGCCCAACCTAACCAGCCGATCGCTATCTGCTTATCATCTTCGCGAGGCAGGTACAAGTCGGGATTAGCTTTGGTATGCTGTCGCCATTCTTCATGAATTTGGCAAACAAATTCTGTTGTTTTGCAAAGAGCTTTTCCTAGATCCGCCGGAGTTTTACACCTGCCTGCATTGGCGTGAGATATCAAACAGCTTGCCTTATGTGCGAGCAAAATACCCATGCAATTATGAACAAAAAAATCGTTGCCGTCAAAGCAATGACTTTTTGGAATTGTACAATCGAAAACTTCCTCTTCACCTGCTGGTTCAATAGCCAAAATTTCATCAAGGTAGCGCTCTGGATCAAATTCTTTTTCAACAAAGTTTTTGGGGACTCGGTGATCCTGGACTCGGAGAAAATCTCCAGCGTGTAAACTTCCAGCACCAACCCAAGCAAATCTAGCGTTACCCTTCTGTTCTTTGAGCCATATCAATAAAAGATGATCACGAGTACATTTTATTGACTTCCCACTAGCCGTTGTTACCTTTACTACTGGCTTTACACCATTTGACCAAAACCCTTTTGGTGTAGATGGATGTCGAATGCCCTCATTGATCGCTACAAAGGGACGTCCGACTAATTCTCTAACAGAAATCTTGCCATCGATAGTAAAAACTTTTGTGTCGCCACTAACACATACATTTAAGTACAAGTCATCAGCCTGAATTTTTTCCAGCATTAAAGACTCAGAATTTACTTTCTGAACTATTAAATGACACAGCGAAGAATTGGTGAGAATTTCTTTATCAAACCGGATACCTTTTTTGCTTCCACCCAACACCCTACCAAGTGGATAATTTAAATATTCTTTTATCAAATTATTTCGATAGTCCATTGCTGTGGTGACAATGCCACCTTTGCGAGTTCCGCCACGCGCTAGCACTTTACATAATCCACCAAGTAGTCGGAGTAATGAACCAATATCACCGCCTTCTAAATGTTGAGCAATCCATCGGTACACATCCAAAAATCCGGTATCAGTATCACCAATACCAAATACTCCAGTAGAAATTACACCTTTGCTGCTAAGTCCGGCGGGGCGAAGTGCGTTGAGATTCAACATGATGTATTTGCCAGCGATCGCCGCATCAATAAAATCGCCCCATGATGCTTCAATCGACTCCATGTTGTCTTCAACGGTTATCAGATGGTAGTCATCCCACCCAGTTTCTTCCAAAACCCAGACTTCAAGATTTCGATAATGCAACATTTGTGTTTCTGTCGCCTTTCTAAAGTCGTTGTGCTGTGGATCAACAAAGAAACTCCATTTAACTTGATGCACTGGCTCAAAAGCGATCGCGGCTTTGTCAGTGAAATGAATTTTGACACCCGCGCCTTTGCGGATGTAATGGCTGATAGCACAAAGTTCCTCAGCGAGATTCCCTTGCCACACCCGCAGCATACATGATGGAGCGTTGGTGTTCAATTCTGGGTTTTCAAGGTAAGCCCTAATTCTTCCTGTAGCTGCGACTAACGGATCGTTCAGCAGTTTTTCTATTCGTGGAGTAATGCGTTTTGAAGATTGGGTCATTTGGTGATGGCGATCGTTTCTCGGAAATTTCGACGACTGACTGCCATCGTATCACATGAATATTTTAGTTTTGTATCAACTTAAAATTATTGCATTTAGCAAAATATTCTCTGGTGAGAGACAAAGAATCAGCAGCGAGATCTAATATCGAACACCTTGCTCCTACTTTGAATTTATATAAGGCAGAGACAATGCGAGAAAAACAAGTTTTGATATTGCAAGTGTTGGTGCATATAGTTTTGGACGTTTTGCGGCTCAATATTAATTGGTGTTCAAAGACTGAGGCAGCGATCACTCCTTGGATTTCCCTTTGGGCGTAGTAATAATTGAACACCTTGCTTGTTTCTTGATTTATATAAAGGATAAGCTTGGTGAAGAAAAACGAGTTTAAATATTGGATGTGTTGCTGGTGGCTGTTTTGGATGTTTAGTGAGGTGATATTAACTGGCGTTCAAAGAATGGGAGATCGGTCTCGCCTCGGGTTTCTCTCTGAGCGTAGTTAATGATTGAACACCTTGCTTTCTTTTTGTTTTATATAAGGCAACGGCAAAATTGAAATATTGTGTTTTAATATTGGATGTGTTGCTACGACTAGTTTTTGAACGATGAAATATTTATTTTATTTACCAAAAGAACAAGAACAAGAGTTTGGATCTTTAAGGATAGGGGCAGAGAAAATATTTCAGATTTTGATAAAAAACTTGGTGGAACTTCGCGATCTGATGGCATACGCCTATCTTGTTGAAACTGGAGAAATAGGAATGAGTATCTGCCAACGCTTTGACGATGGAATTGAAAAATGGTGGATTCAGCGAATCCAAGATAGGACAACCGATGATTATTTAGAAAGATTGCAACGGGCGAATGCTATTCCTCATGAAACCATTGAAACAAGAAGCAAAGGTTGGAGCGCTAAGACAAGTTTGAAGGCGTCTGAGGCGGCTATTGTTGTCAGCCCGTCAAAAGGCATATGGCTAGAACGACACGAGCCAGTGATCGCCCTTCAATTTTTTCTCTAACTAAAGCAAAATAAATGCGGCGACTCTCTAATAGTTGAACACCAAGTGCTTTTCTTTGTATTTATATAAGGCGGAGGCGTTGCCAGAAAAATGAATTTATATATTGGATGTATTGCTGCATATAGTTTTTGATGCTTTGTAAGTTAATGAAGACTGGTGTTCAAAGACTGGATAGCGATCGCTCCTTGTCAATTTCATTGCTAAATCTGTTGCATTTTGCAATATAATAGTGGAGCAACTGGAAAGGCAGACAAAGTCCCTTGATGAACTAAAACGGAGAAGTTCATCGAGGGACTTTGCTTTATGTGTCGAACGTCATCAGCAAAGATAATACTTGAGTATAAATACGTTTCAAAGAGTTATTTTCAGATTTTAACCGAGCGATTTCTTTTAGGAGTTTCTGATTTTGTCGCTGCGGAACTTGGTGTTCAAGTAACTCTACTCTTTGCCTTAAATCAAGTAAGTCAACACGTTCTTCTCCATTGACATACCCCTCAATCATTTTTAAAAGGGTATCAGTGATGTTTGTGTTGTTTTGTTCAAGTTTGTCCAGAAACTTTGCTTTGAGTTCTGGTGTTATTTGAACTTGCAGAAATGTTCTAGCTCGTTTTTGATCCATGACTTTGATTGCTGGTGTCATGACAATTGTATGTTTCCAGCACAAAGCTGAGGTAATTGATATGACTACCTCAGCTAAACCTGTTACAGGTTTGCTAAGCGCTCGCCGTCGTTCCTTCGCCAAACAAACTTAAGTAGAATCGCTGCACTCCACTAGTCAGCGCTGCCCAAGCATTGTTTAGCAAGTCGTGTGGTAAGCAGTTGTATAGCTTCTTCGCGATATCGGCACCCATCGTTTGAGCTTTCATCAGTCGCCGCTGCCAAACCTTGACTGGCGTATCACTTTCCGGTGTCCAATATGGTTCCGACTTTTGAATTTCCGCATCAACCAGTGCTACTACATCGACTTCCTCTTGATGATTAGGGCGCACCAACATTGATTCCAGCATGTAAACTTCGCACCCGTCGGCTAGTTCAACATTGTACATCCAGGACTTATCGTATTCGGAGTAATGCCGATCACTCACCAGTCCAATTTCTAGAACATCATCGACAATTCCCTCAACATCCATACCAATTTCAAAGAGAGGCTCTGGTGTAACTGGTACTTCTTCATCGACTTCAGCCGCAGGCACTGACTCAGGTTCTGGCGTTTTCTCAAAGATTGACTCATCAATTCCGGGGTCGTAAGCTAGAAGTTTCTCAGCTGCTGTTCCGCTAAGTTCGTAGTAGCTGAACTCTTTAATTTGGCGATCGCCCTCTGTCCAATCTTTGTGCTTATCATCAAGCATCTGCTGTGCAACTAGGCGTTTGGGGTCTGACATCTTCTCGGTGTCTAGTGTAAATACGCTGCGAGACTTGCCGTCTTCACACTGCATTCTTTTGCAATTTACTGTGTCGCCACCGACAAACTGGATGAGTTCGCGCAGCAACTTTTGTATTGCCCTTTCAGCAACTTGCTCTGGTGTGAGTTTGCTTCCTGGCTTAGTATTTTTGGGTGGAATCCCCACAGGAAATTCTTTGCCAAACATATCGTGTTTGGTGTTGAACTTTTTCATAAACTTAACGACTTCTGGTGATGCTGCATGCCAAGTATTTTCTTTGTTGAGGAACCAGTCGAAACCCCACTCTTTCAGCAAAAGTATCTTGGAATAATTGGTGTTGACATCTCCGGCGAAGCGGTGATGAGTATCGTACTTAAATTCTTTCTCAATTTTCTTAATCCAGCTATCGACTTCCTCTTTGTTCATTACATCAATGTGGTTGAACATCCAGAAATTCTTTTGGTGTTGGATGAATTTTCTGTCATCGAACAGCACTGTGCGACAGAATTCCTTTCCGTTTTCTGGGTTGTTCCAGTAGTCTGACTTTTGGATATTTGGGAAAGAATTATTGATGAAAGTCATCGATAGGTTGTTGGTTTCTGCTGGAGTCTTCACCAACTTCGCCTTAATTTTTTCTGCTTCTTCATGGGAGTAAGCTGTCGCCTTTGACACTAGATCAGCTTCGGCATCTTTCATTCTGTTGGCGACTTCTTTGACTTCTGCTTTTGCGTCTAGACTTTCTAGCATAACCACGTCCTGAATTTTGTTGCCTGCCTCAGATAGCAGGTGCAAAGTTGTCATTCGTGGATTAGCTTTTTCAAATCGCACCCGTGCTTCGATGTCGGCGTATAAGTCCAAGTGAATTTTTTCAGCTGTGCATGATTCATCCGCGAGACGCGCCGCCTCCATATGAATTGCTTGGAAGTCAAGCCGATAAACTTCCTTAGCGATCGCCTCTTTGCGAAGTTGCTCTGTGTAAAACTCTTGGCGTTTCTTGTACAAATCACTGATTGGCTGAGAGTCACATGAGGTGTAATCGTAGCTTTGCCCGAGGGGCTTTGAGTTTTGCCATAAATATCTCGCAGTTTTAGGATCGCGAACCCGTCCCATCATTTGAACATTTGAGAAAGCACCAAGAACTCCCCAAAATAAGTTGTACTGAGCTTCAAAGTAGTCCTTGATTGAGATGTCGCTGCCTGACTCAATTGTTGGTGAGTAAAGTACGCATCTCGGTTGGTACTTTCTAATGAAAGCGTCAGGATTGCTCATGAAGTTTCTCACCGAAGAATCAGGATCGCCTTCGACAAATGTCCAATTTTCTTCCAAGGAACGAGAGGTGATAATTACACTGAGCATCCCTTTGCGGGTGTACATATCATGCAGTGAGTGTAATTGTCTTTTGCTATCACTAGCAACACAGAAATTTTTGAGATTCTCTTGGTGCGCCAGCAGCATTTGGATGAACGGTGAGTTATCATCCCATTTCACCGGAAGATCCTTAATCTTCCAAAATTCTTTCAGTTGCTCTTCGGTATATGCTTCCCAGAAATTTTCTGTAATTGAGCCAACTAAGTGAGTAATGTTTAACGCTTCAGGCTTCCATTCGTTACCAATCTTCTGAACGTTTTTCGATGGAGCCAACTTGTGTAGGTACTCCATCGTGGTGTCGGTGAGATTGCCGTCCATCACTATTACCATTTCAGCCGCATCAATACATGCAGCGAAGTGCTTGATAATTCTCTCTCGTTCTTTCTTCAATGTTCCGCTAGAGAGCAGGTGATAAAGGAGACTTTCAACTTCATCCAGAAAAATTACTCTGCCTTTCACCTCAGAGATTTTCATTTTGAGTAAGCTGTCAATACAAGTGACTATGCCTGTCAACTCGTTGTTATATTGGTGTGTAGAAAATCCTTGATCTTCATTGCCGTGGTAAACGCTGATGTCTGTTTCTTTCTTTATCCGCTCTGATATCTCGTAACACAAAGAATTGCGGTGATTGATTATGAGCGATCGCAGTCCCAATACTTTAATTAAATGAACTGCCCACTGCGTTTTTCCATTACCCAACGGAGCGCGGATACCGAGAATTACTTTCTTGTAAATTTTGCTGTAATCAAAATCGAAGTACCGAGAATTGATGACAAAATCTGGCGTAAAACTACAAGCCTTTAACCAGTTCTCCCATCCTTTCTTATAGTTGTAGCAAACAATATTATTGCTTTCGACTGTGGGATTTTCTGACTTTATCTGGGTATCAACCTGCTTAATCTCCGCAGCCTTTTGCGGTGTCATCTTCGAGAGCTTTTTATCTTCAGTTAGCTTTTCTTGGTAGTCTTTTTTGAAGAGTCTCGCCCACTCCTCTTTGTCGTTTTCCCACAAGTACCAGCCAATTTTTTTCCAAAAAGCATCATCAGGCAACTTGGTGTGAGCATTTTTGCTGGCATTAGTCAACACACGATCGCACTCTGTAGAACCGAGGGGTGGACTACAGCGATCACAGAACCCCTGGATCAGTTGCGGTACATTGTTGCTGTGCTTAATATTGTGGTCATCCAACCAAATAACTCGTCCGTTCAAAGTTGCCGCAAGGCGAAGTGCTGTAGGATTTCTTCCGCCCGTTCCCTGAGACATTCCCCGATTGAATATCTCAGCATCATCTTTGCTGAAGAAAATCTCTAGAGGAATCTCTTTGGTGGTGGAGTAATTTAAGTTGATGTTCGTAGAAGTGTTAAGCTCGGGAGACTTTGGTGGGTTTAGCTCTTTTTCGGTTTTTAGAAGAATCTTTCTGATTTCTTCGTTTGATTTTGTTGTGTTGCAAACTTCAACATATTTTCTCCAATGTTTGTCAGTTAACCCGTTTGGAAATCCTATTACTGATGGAGTTTCTTCTCCATCTTGCTGTTCGTGTATATAAGAATCTAGAATCCCTTCTAACTCTTCTGGTGTATATCTGTCTTGCCAACTATAAAGTAAGACTTTTTGATAATTCTCTTTAGCTTTTCTAAAAACTCCAGCAAACCTCATTTCTCGGTTGCTGTTTTCTATTGTTCTGTCTGAACCAAATATAATAATAACTTTTCTTTGTAGTCTTCTTATCGTTTCTAAGTCTACAAGTGTTTCTGTAAGCCCAAAAGATATATGTAAAGATTTACCACCACTATTGACTACTAGAGTTGGTCTTAATCCAATATTTTTTGCTTTTTCCTTAAGTTTTTGTTCTTGTTCTTCAATAGAGCAATCATCAGCTTCACAAAAAATTACATTTGTGCCTAATGTATCTCTTTGCTGAATTCCGCTTTCATGAATATTTGGAAGAATAAAGATTTCTTGTCCTTGATTTGATAAATCCTCCATTAATTCGTAACCATTTTCTCGAATTTTACCTGAAGGTTCCCAAATCAAATTCCCATATTCATTTCTAAGCAATTTATCATTTTCGTCTTTTACTGCATAAAATCTTTCAGCCGTAAAAGTGTAATCGTTTTTTAGTATGCAATTATAATG
>JAQYWN010000271.1 GCA_029379265.1 Rhizonema sp. NSF051 | reverse complement strand
ATTTTAAACTCAGTACCTATTTTTAGCACAGAATTTACCTCTAGATGACCCTTATGCTTTTCCACAATAATTTGATAGGCGATGGATAAACCCAACCCAATACCCTTACCAACAGGCTTAGTGGTAAAGAATTGGTCAAATATCTTTTGTTGGATTTCCGGGGACATTCCTATTCCATTATCTTGAATCTGAATCAAAACACTTGTCTTATCTGGATTTAATTGGGTGCGAATCCGAATAGTCGGTAATTGGGAATGAGGAATTAAGAATTGGGGAGTCGGCACTGGTTCATTCATAGGCGAAGAGCAAACCCCGAAGAGGGAATTGGCACTTTCAAACCCACGATCTATAAACCATAATTTATGATCATATTCTAAAGCATCAATTGCATTGGTTAAAATATTCAGAAATACTTGATTTATTTGTCTTGCAAATGTGGATTGATAGATGAAGGAGGGGAATCGCTATAGCTATAGCTGTCTTCTTAGCAGTTAGACACAGCGCCTTTGCAAGATTCGTGAAAGTGGAGAAACGCCGTTTCTGGCACTTGTAATTTTCCCGCCTCGAAAAAAATTATTATATAATGAAGATTAAATTTATCTAGCAATCCTAAATTGAATTTTGACTTCGCCCCCTTGGGACGCGTGACTTTCACCAGTGACTCACGACTCAAATAAGACCGCGATCGCAGCAATATGCCGGAAAAATTAAAACATAGGTTTTACATCAGCACTGAAAAATCTAAATTAGAGATTTCCACAATCCATAATTTTCTCAAAAATTCTTATTGGGCAGAGAATATTTCAGTAGAAATTCTAGAAAAATCTATAAAAAATTCTTTATGCTTTGGTCTGTATGAAGAGCAAAAACAAATAGGCTTTGCTAGGGTAATCACCGACTATGCAACTTCGGCGTTACTAAAAGACGTTTTTATTTTAGAACCCTATCGAGGGCAGGGTCTGGGAAAATGGTTTATTGAGTACATTGTGGGATATCCAGAACTTCAAGATGTCCCAAAATGGTTGTTAGCAACAAACGATGCACACGGTCTTTACCGTCGCTTCGGTTTCAAGAATTTGCCTGAACCAGAAAAAATGATGATGCGGATAACAATTCGGTGAATTGCTCCCGTCGGCACTCCGGGCGATCGCCAATGATTGGGTTCTCTCTGTCAATAGTTGTAATTATGGAATTACAGAAACTTCCTTAGTGTTTTTTTTGTCAGTATAAACATATCGAGAAGGTATCGAAATTATGAATACTGTTATTCCATGCATTATAAATAGACCGACGCTGGAGATTGGTTCTGGGCATCAAGTTGTTAGGCAAATGCAAAGAGTTCTCAATCAGAGGCTTGCACAATTTGATCGTGCCTTGTCCTCTCCTAAGAATATTTCTGAAACTGGCCACTTCGATCCCAACACCCTGATGGCTGTTAAATACCTACAGTGCCTTGCCTTCTTACCAGTGGATGGCGTTGTCGGACCAAAAACTTGGGCTTTTTTGTGTGATGGTCCTGCAAGTCTACCACGGCTGCGTCTTGGAACTGCTAGTTCAGTTGTGAAAGCTGTTCAGGAAGCACTAAAGGATGTTGGCTATTACCGTGGTGCGGTTGATGGTGTCTTTGGTGCGAAAACAACTGTTGCAGTTCAAAACTTTCAGAAGTCTTGCGAAATCGTTGCCGATGGCGTGATGGGATGGGAAACTTGGAACGAGTTAATCAAATTGGATGTGCATAGCAGCCACTGTCGTTTAAATTCTCCAAAATTTTCCCCAATGGTAAAAGTGCAAAATTCTTTTGCGAGAAACTCCAATTGAAAGCGGGAAGAGGGAATGGGTAATAGGTAATCGAGAGAGAAAAATATAAGGGTTGCCTATTACCTATCTTTCAACCTTTACCGTCGAGGGTTCTATCTAGGTTGTATGCAGCACTAATCAACGCTAAGTGCGTCAAAGCTAGAGGAAAATTCCCCAACGCCTTACCACTTCGATCCGTTTCCTCGGCGAAAAGCCCCAGATGGTTGGCATGTCCCAGCATATCTTCAAAAAGGAGTCGGGCTTGATCAAGTCGGGAGCTATCGACTGTTCCAGCACGGGCTAGAGCTTCAACGAGCCAAAACGTGCAGAGATTAAAAGTGCCCTCATTTCCTGTCAAACCATCAGGCGAATCTTCCACGTTGTATCGATACACCAAGCTATTGTACACTAGCCCTCCTTGCTCTGGAGATTGATTGATGGCATCAATAGTACTCAGTATTCGGGGATCTATAGGCGAAACGAAGAATACCAGAGGCATAAGTAGGTTAGCGGCATCAAGGGAGGTACTGCCGTAATATTGCATAAAAGCTTGACGTGAGGGATTCCATCCCTGAGACATGATCTCCTCATAAATTTGGTCGCGAACCAGAACCCACCGTTGCCGATCTGCTGGAAATGAACGCTTCTCAGCCAAACGCAAGCCTCGATCCACCGCCACCCAGCACATAAGCTTTGAGTACACAAAACTTTGCTCTTTACCACGGATTTCCCACACACCTTGATCTTGCTTTTGCCAGTTGTCACAAACCCAGTTGACGAGATCGCGCAGTTCAGTCCACAGTTCATACCAGATTGGCGCTACATACTTGTTGTAAAGATACACCGAGTCCATCAACTCGCCATAAATGTCTAGTTGTAATTGCTGATAAGCAGCATTGCCGATGCGGACTGGACTGGAACCTTCATAACCTTCCAGATGCTCTAAAACTTCCTCCTTCACATCTTTGCGTCCATCAATCCCATACATGATTTGCAGAGAACCGTCGGGATTTCGATCATGACAACGGCAATCTATCCAACCCATGAATTTGCACGCCTCTTCGGTAAAACCGAGCCGCAGCAGCGCATAAACTGTGAAAGCTGCATCCCGAATCCAAGTGTAGCGGTAGTCCCAGTTGCGTTCGCCACCAATCATCTCTGGCAGACTACAAGTAGGCGATGCGACGATCGCCCCAGTTGGTTCGTATGTTAGCAGTTTCAACACTAACGCCGAGCGTTCAACAACCTCACGCCAGCGACCTTTGTAAGTACATTGTGACAGCCAACGACGCCAGTATTCCACCGTTCGCTTAAATAAAGCATCTGCTTGTAACTGTGAGACAGGAAGTCCCAAACCACCGTCTGCTTCTACTGGCCGCAGCACAAACACTGCCGTCTCCCCTGAACTCAGGGTAAAATTAGCTGCCACCCCACTTCCCCATTGCTGTAGCGGCATGTCTGTCGCCAACCCAAGGCTGAGTGCAGGTGAATGAAAGACTGCGCCAAAAGAACCAATTTTTGTTTGGTGTTCATCTCGCGCGTAGTTAAAGGCTGGATTGCACTCCATACGGAAATCCATGCTGCCACGAATGACTTGGAGACGCCGAACCAACCACTGATAACCTTGCTCTTGGTCTTTTATTCCTACTGGCATATAATCCGTAATTTCACCGATGCCGTCTGGTGTTAGGAAGCGAGTTATCAACACATTGGTTCCAGACCAGTAGAACTGCTTGAGAGTCGCCTCATCTGTCATGGGTGAAATCTTGAAATGTCCACCTTTTTGGGCATCAAGCAGTGCAGCAAAGACGCTGGGTGAGTCATGAGCAGGAAAACAAAACCAGTCGATAGCGCCGTTAAGACCCACTAACGCAGTGGTGTACATGTTGCCGATGATACCATAGTTGTGTATCGGCTGATATCCCATGACCTTACTCCTTGGTTGTGCGATCGGCTGACTTTACTCCTCTCATTTATACCATTGCTGATAGTTTGAACCGGGATACTGATAGCTAATCGATAACTCAGCTTCCCAAACATTCGGGGAACTGGCGTTTTAGTGCTGAAAAAACGGGACAAGGCGCTGTAGATTGTAAATTCTCTGGTTTACTCCATGTAAATGGTGCTTTTTGCGCTGCAGATATCCACAACAGACGCTTTGCTCGTGTCATAGCAACGTACAATAAACGATATTCTTCAGCAGTTTTTAAGTGTTTTGCCTGTTCACTCGCTACAGCGGTACTGGGTAAAGTCGATTCACCGTGGAGAACACTGCGAATTTGAGCGCGAGCTACTTCTGATAAGGTAAAGTTACCTAAAAACTGGCTCTGAGGAGGAACCCAAAATCTGCCGGGAATCAAGTTTTCGTGTAAAAAGGGTATAAAAACATAGTCCCAATCCAGTCCTTTGGCTTTGTGCATTGTAATAATAGTAAGTTGACCTGGACGGGTATATCGTGCTTCCAAATCTTCTGTTTCCACTGGTTCAAACCGTTCGGAACTGACGATTTCACTGAGAACACTCAGCATCGCCCCCATTGAAATATTGCCAGCTATTTGCTGGTTGATTCGTTCTGATAGTTTGTCAGCTGTTGCGAGTTCTGCTTGATCGTAATCTAACGCTAAGGCAAGGAAGGAAATTAAGTGGTATAAAGGCAGTTCCAGGCGGGCACGCAGTAAACTCCGACACAAATGTGCAGCTTTTTGCACTGGTTCTGGCTGAGGTGGCGCTAAGGGACCTGGATACAAAAATTCTTCTGGTAAACTAGCAAGGGCGTTTAAGTCTTGAGGTTCAATCAAGCGCCTTTGGACAAAAACTTGGAGGGAAGCTTTGAGGTAGTCAGGGGAATGGGGGCGATCGCACAATTGCAGCAGTGCCAAAATTTCCTCAGGTATGTGAGAATGGCGTTCGTTTTTTCCCACATCGTAAAGTGTAATTTTGTGTTCTTTACATATGGGAGTAAGCGCTTCTGCCAACCACCGTCCTTGGCGATTTTCCCGCACTAAAACAGCTGCACTGATGTTCGTTGGATCTTGGGTAAATAACTCAATGAGCTTCTGGGAGAGTAACTCAACCGTGTGATGAATGTCACGGGGAGTATAAAGTTCTAATCCTCGTCCCGCTTGTTCGGGATTGGCATTTGGTTGAGGATCGCCTGGATCGACAGGACGAATTTTTTGATTGCGAAACGGCAATTCTCTTTTCTCTTCTGTCGATTGTCCTTTGTCATTTACTGACGACAAATGACTATTCACCCATTCTAAAACAAAGTTAGCAGCTTCAATAATAATTCTGGTACTGCGACCTGCTTGATCCATTGTCGCCAATCGATTCTGAGTCTGGCACTCTTCACAAAATTGCCGAAAATAAATCGGATCGGCTGGGGTGAAAGTGGAGTTAATCGCCTGATTGGGATCGCCAACACGTACTAAGTTGATTTTGAAACGGGGAGTCACGAGTGAAGAGTCTCTTCCCCCTCTCTCCCCCTCTTCGGTATGAGTGGCGAGAATTGTTAATAGTCGAGTTTGTAGAGGGCTGGAATCTTGAGCTTCGTCTTCAAAGACAGCGAAAACTTGGTTTTGCTCAATTCTGCGGGCGTTTTCGTTGTCCAGAACCCGTAGTGCGGCTAAAATCATGTCATCGTAGTCGATGAAGTCCTGCTTTCGCATTAAATTTTGATATTGCTCGTACAATCCGGCAGAGATGCTTAAAATTGCATATTCGTCTACTGTTTGTTGACTCAACAAACGTAAATCTTCTGGTGATAGCCCAGAACTTTTTGCTTCATGAATGACTGTAGTTGCCAGTTCCGGTAATACTTCTGTCCGCAATACTGATTGGCGACGCAGCCTTTCTGTTTCTTCTCCGTCAAATTGAATACCCTCTAGCAAACGAGAGTACCGCCCTGGTTGGCTGGAAATCCATTGTTCTACAGCAGTTCGGATGAAACGATGTGTTTGATTTGCTGTAATTAATGTCACTTCATCCAATCGTAAACCTGATAAATCTGGATAGCGACTGGCAATATTTAATGCTAAACCGTGAAGTGTATGTACAACAAAGCCAGTCTGTGGTAGGGATAAATCATCCCGTAAATATTTCCGAATTTTGGCTTTAATATTAGCAGTCGCTGAGCGAGTGAAGGTGACAACAATGAGTTGACGACGAGTATTGGAGCGTAGAGAGTGAGAAAGTTCATACTGACGTGCGATCGCAATTGCTGCTGCGGCTGCCATACCCGTAGATTTACCAGCACCAGGAACCGCTGAAACAGCTAAGGCCCCAGATTGCCAATCAGTCATTTGCTGCTGTCCCGGACGCAGACTATCACGGATCTTTGCTATTGCTGTCTCAATACGGGAAGACACAGGCAACTGAGAATTTGCTTCAATCAAGTGAGATTCGGAAGGCACTGGTTGTTCAAAAGGAGTATCTTATGTATAACAATTTTAAATGACTTGCACTTTTATCACATGTTTTTTGCTATTAGCTAATTGCTAATACCAATTTTTTATGAAGATGCACAGAATAGCACAGTTAAAACTCCTGCTAAACAAGGAATTATTCTATGCAGCTTCACATAGATTTGGTATAACACTATTTCTTCATGAAACCACGTAATTTTCCATATACTAGGTGCTATATTTAGCAGCATATTTCTAAGTCCTGAACAGTACCCTCAGACTCTGTCCAACCGGATATCTTGGTGGATAATCCTATCTTAGCCATAGGATGCGGTCTGCAATAACGCAATCGTAACCATCAGATAGTGTTTCTTTTTACTGTTTTAGAAGCATACTGTACTAAGACGTGTAAATAAAGTTTCAGGTACCCAAGGTATAAACCTAAAAGTATATTGAGGCGATCGCACGACACCTTATATGCTCCAGAGTCTAGCTAGTTCTCGACTTTAGAGATTTTTTGATGACTAATTATGGCTAATTCTATAGGAATCCCTGGATACCCAAGCGAATCAGTAGCGAAGCAAGGACGTTGGCAACTTTACTTGCTTTTGGGTATAGCTACGAATGTATTTCTGTGGTGTTCAGCTCTTATTTATCTAAAAGTTACGCCACCAACCTATACCAGTCATTCTGCTGTTAATCTGCCAGGACAAGGGTCAAATGCCAATGTTAACTTACCAGGCATCGGTCAAGCTTCCTACGAAAATCCGTCTCCTTACGCTATTGCTTCTTCTCAAGATCCAAGAGAAAACTATAAATTTATTGCTGAAAGCGAACCTGTACTGAAGGCAGCAGCAGATCAACTTCATATGTCCTTAGGAGAGTTTGGCAAACCACAGACAAAGGTAATAGTTAATACATCCGTTATGACGGTAGAGTTCAAAGGTGCAAGTCCCAAAGAAGCTCAGAGTAAATCCTTAGCTTTTTACAAAGCACTTCAAACAAGGCTTGTTCAGCTTAGAACTCAAGAATCTATTCAACGAGACTTGGGTTTCCAAACAGGGCTTAATTCTGCTCAGAAAAAATTGGAAACTGCTCAGAAGCGTCTTTCTGATTACAAAGCACGTTCAGGTTTAAACTCTGAGGATCAAATTAAGGATCTGACAACCAACATTGAACAGCTACGTAGACAACGAGCGGAAATATTAGCTCAAGAGCAGCAAGCGACGACTCGCTTGAAACAGTTATCGGCTAATTTAAAACTATCAGCCGGACAAGCTACAGATGCCTTTGTCCTTCAAAAAGATCAGATATTTCAGCAGAACTTAAAAAACTATAGTGACGCTAGTGCTGCTGTGGTTGTTCTCGAATCCAAATTTTTGCCTAACCATCCTACAGTAGTTGCAGAGCAAGCCAAGCGAGACTCAGCAGAATCTGCTTTGCTAGCCCGGAGTCAGTCTCTTCTAGGGCGATCGCTCAATCTGGCAACCTTAAAGCAATTAAACCTTAGTAGTGGCAATAACTCTAACACTGCTCAGGAAACTCTTTTACAACAACTGGTAACAGTTAAGGCAGATCAACAAGGATTCAGAACCCAAGCTCAAGCAATAGAGCAACAAATCACCCAGCTTGAGAAGAGACTTAAAAACCTGGCACAGCAGGAATCTAAGCTTGATGCCCTGAAACGAGATATGCAAGTTTCTGAAGCAGTCTTTTCTTCTACTTTGACTAGACTGGATCTTGGCAAGTCGAATGCCTTTGGTTCTTATCCACTTATTCAAATTGTCTCAGATCCTAGCTTACCTGATAGTCCTACTGAACCAAAAAAACCGTATATTTATCTGGGTGCGGCTGTAGGCTCCCTTTTTTCAACAACTGGAGTAGTCTTACTCTGGCTGCGCGATCGCAAACGCAGCGTTCTAACGAGCGATCGCAAAACTTTTATAAGTGAATGAATTGGACATAAATATTTAGCTTTATCGCCAACTTATTAGCCAGTTGTTGAATCATTTTCCGCACTCTACGAATTGCAATGAAGCCTATTAACTTTCCTGAACGTATAATTTGGTATTCAATAATCGGTACTTATGGTTTTTACCTGATTGGTGGTCTATATATTGTGGGGTCAGCAATAGGCTGGATATTATTAATTTACTTGTGCAAAAAGCTGTGGAATCAAACACAAACAACTCCTCTAGAGGAAAGAATTGATATTCCTTTCATGATTTGGCTCTGGATCGGGGCAATGATAGTTATGGAATTAGCTCTGATTATAGGGCATTTTAACTTTGATTTAAGTACAAGCTTATTGATTAAATCTTCAATTGGTTGGGCTAAGGGCTGGGCTTTATTAGCAGTATTTCCTGTAGCTGGCTTGTTAAAAATTCGACCGCAGTTACTCTGGCGTGCTGCTTGTATCGTCTGTTTCCAAACATTAGTTTTCTCACCTATATTTTTTTTAGCCTACTTTCTCCACTTACCGGAAATGCCTTATGTTTCTCCTTTAAGAATTGTAGGTGGACCTAGCGATGAGTTTTTTGCCTTTAGGCTTTACGAAATCGAGCCCAGCAACATGTTACCCCGATGGCGACTTTTTACCCCTTGGGCACCTGCTTTAGGCTTTATGGCTAATATTTACTTTTTTATGGCCTTGCAAGAGACTAATAAAAAATGGCGATGGCTCGGTATAGCTGGCAGTATCTTCATGTGTATGATTTCTGCATCCCGGCTGGCTTTGTTATCCATAATAGTAGTTTTTTTTGTTACCAAGGTGTTAACCAACTTAGCTCGTCCAGTCGTTTTAATTGCTTTAGGCTTTGGCAGTTTCATCACTAGTTTAATCACAACAACTTTATTTAATAGTTATGAAGCTTTTCAACAGAAATTCGCAGACGCTAGACCAGAATCTTCTCGAGTTCGTGAAACTTTAGCCAAAATAGCCCTCTATCGTTCGTCGAATGAAGCATTTTTGTGGGGACATGGCGTTGTAGAACAAGGACCGCATTTAGTGGAATATATGCCCATAGGCTCTCATCATACTTGGTATGGTCTTTTATTTGTCAAGGGTTTTGTAGGAACTTTAGCCTTAGCTTTTCCTCTGTTATGTAGTTT
>JAQYWN010000270.1 GCA_029379265.1 Rhizonema sp. NSF051 | reverse complement strand
TAATAGTACACTTTAACGAAATTATTATTTTATTAAAAACTGGTGTAATCCTTGTTTGTGCTATTTTTATTGTATTCTCCTTTACTGTGGGTTATCTTTTAGGCGGTCCTGGTATTGATACTCAAAGAGTTCTCGGAGTAGGAACTGCTCAACGCAATTTTGCCGCAGCATTATTAATTGGTACAAGTAATTTTGATGATCCAAATGTGGTGAGCATCATTATGGTAACAAGTTTATTAATGATGGTAATAGTCATTATTTTAGGGCAAAAGTTACCAGAAATAGACCAAGTACAGAGTACAGAGGTAGAACAGGTAGAAGTTTCGTAAAGGAAATCAAAAAAGCATGAATTGGGTGTAAATTTTAACTGTTGTGCCTCCGGTTTTTCACCCAAGTCAAGATGTGAGTTAAGAAACTGATTGTTGTAAAAACGATCTTTAGGCGCAACTTGAAACCAAAATTGTTTAGCACATTGCGCCCGTGGCAGGAGGTCTAAGAGATTCTGCATTCAATGCATATTAGACATCTGGTGAAAAACAATGTATGAACGCGCGGCGTTCTACAAGGGTTGTAGACAACGCACAATTAATTTCTGGAGATGTCTATTGGAGATCCCCATAACCCAAGCCAGTTTGCTCAAGTTGTAAAACCATGTGTGCCCACATGGGTGGACACTTGTTCGGAACTTGTTCGGGGATTAAGCCTTAACCGAAAAGTATTGATTCTGCACTGGCAACGTACTCAATAGAATATTGCAACCATTACCTATAACATTCATCTGTTACTCCGCGTAGAGGTTTGCTATTAGGGTCTGAATGATTGGACTAACAGGTATTTACATCAATCGACTTCAAATATTACAATTTGTCAATCGATTTACCGTTAATTAGTTATGAGTATCAGTATGCCACAGTCCCTTTGAAAATACAAGTCTATTTTTGACGGGGATGAAGGCTATTTTCTAAGGTGCAGGACTGGGATAGCGAGTGTGGACTGCATCAATTTCTAAAAGAATTGCTGAATCGAGAACGACGTTTAAGCTTTCCAGGTTTTCTTGCAGTTGTTCCAACGTAGTGGCACCGATGATGGTACTGGTGACAAACCAACGGCTGCGGATAAAGGCAAGCGCCAGAACAGAAGGCTTGAGGTTATGGGCACGAGCAAGTTCCACATAAGCCGCAACTGCTGGTTCAACATTAGGTTTGCGATAGCGACCCCCGAATCCCTGAAACAAGTTCAGGCGAGTTTTTTCGACGGGCGTACCGTTGAGGTACTTTCCGGATAGCAGACCAAAGGCGAGGGGGCTATAAGCCAACAGTCCAACATTTTCCCGCCTACATGTTTCTGCTAAGGCAGAATCAAACACACGATTGATTAAGTTGTAGGCATTTTGAATTGAAACCACCTTGGGTTGCCCCAGTTGCTTAGCGATATGGCTAAACTCAGACACTCCCCAAGGAGTTTCGTTGGACAGACCCAAATAGCGGATCTTACCTGCCTTAATCAGATCGGCAAAGACAGTGAGTTGTTCAGCAATCGACACCGTTTCTCGCTCTTTGTTGGGTTCATACACTGTTTCACCAAACCGAGGGATGTAGCGATCAGGCCAATGAAGCTGGTACAAGTCAATGTAGTCAGTTTGTAGGCGTTTGAGACTGTCATCCACGGCTTGCTCAATATTTTTGCGATCAACTGCTTGCTTTCCATCTCGCAGCCAATGAAAGCCTCGCCCTGGTCCCGCAATTTTGGTGGCAAGAATCAGCTTGTCTCGTTGTTGTCGGACTAACCATTCGCCAATGTAAGTTTCGGTCAATCCCTGAGTGGATTCCTGCACTGGAACAGGATACATCTCCGCTGCATCAATGAAATTGACGCCTTGAGCAATGGCATAGTCTAGTTGTTGATGGGCTTGTGCAATGGTGTTCTGTTGCCCAAAGGTCATGGTGCCCAGGCAAATTTCAGAAACACGCAGATCGCTTTCACTCAGTTGGTTATAGTTCATTGTGTGATTCCCAGTTATATGGAGTACATCAAAATTCCCTGATTGTCTTCAATTTACGGGTTACGATTTTAGCTCCGGTTTATTCTCCTTTTCTAAGTACAAAGAAGCAGCAGGCGATCGCTGCTCTAATTTTTCTGATAAATGCACCATTTCTCAACCACGCTTGTTGTAGAAATTTCTTGACTCACGTAATCATACTGCCCAATGATGTCATATTGCAGTATAATCTACGATAAATGGATAGATTAATGTACGTATGCAATTAAAAAAGCATTGACATAAAGTTGCAACACAACTCCTGCCCGATACAGATCCCATGAAGAAACTGTTTAATAAATTTTTCGATTCAGTCTTTGTCGTACCTAATCGCCATCCAAATAACGTGGGATTGAAAATTTTAGTCAATCTCTTCTTTTCCAGCAACCTTGACTATCAGGCAAGTGGTATTCGTTTATAGGCAACATACAAGAATAATACCATTAAATACGGTAAGTTTGTCATAAAACAGTATTTTATTGCAATGAAGGCAAGTTATTTAGGTGAACTAATGATTCAAAATCGGGTTAAAATCAGACCTGCCGAGATCAAGGATGCAGAACAGATTGCTATCCTTTGTGCACAACTTGGGTATTTTGCCACGCAGCAACAGATTCAGCAACGCCTTTCCCAGATTCAATACAATCAAGCTCATGTTATCTATGTTGCTACCATAGAAAATGATTATGTTACTGGTTGGGCACATGCTCATGTCTGTGACATGATAGTTGGTCCCACACAGGCAATACTTTTTGGATTAGTTGTGGAAGAAGGTTATCGTCACGGTGGGATTGGACGTCTTTTGATGCACCACATAGAGCAGTGGGCTTTTCTCCTTAGTTGTCAAGGAGTTATTATCCGCTCTAATTTTAAACGCAAAGAGGCTCACTGTTTCTACGAGAAAATTGGTTACATCAATATAAAACAGTCGTTAACGTTTCATAAAATATTGACTTAGGAAAGGGATATGCAATTAACAACATCTTTACCTCAAGGATTTAGTACATTTATTAGCAACTTAGGAATACGAGATAAAAGTGAAGATTTTTTATTCGTCAAATCTGATGTCGCAAGTGTTGCTGATGGTGTCTTTACTCAAAGTATTTTTTCTGGACCAAGTGTAACGATTAGCCGTCAGAATTTAAAGGACTCAAAAGCACAGGGAATTATGGTTATGTAGATATTAATGCTAAATATTCAACTTGACCGAAGCACCTTCGGGGATCAGTGTAGGATGTATTTACCAAACATCCATCAATTCCATACATTTGTTTAAAAGTTCGTCTGCCATTGACACAGATTCTACATCAATACATATAAATCCAAGACGCTCAACCTTCTCCCTCATGCGTTTATTGTATAATAGGGTACGAGCCAGAAACTTTTGAATTAGGTATTTTTCATCCTCACCTACATTATAAAAATTACTTTCTCTCTTGATTCTGTTTCCCAAGAGTTGGTCGCTAGCCGTAAGCCAAATAGCTTTAACACCATTTTCGTTAATTAAATTTGCTACAAATTCTGGCCATAACGCAGAGCCTTCAAGTATAAGGCATTCGGTTGATAAATCAGAAGTATGAGAATGAACAATGGCCTCGACCTGCGGCATCACATTTTTCTCATAATGCGACAATACATCAAAAAAAAGAGCCTCGACAGACAGAGTCCGATAATGTTCTGCTACGTACTCAGGAATAGCCTTTCCATTTCCAACCACCCAAGGACGTCCAGGATGCCTCGCGAGTTTGTCCGTAGAACGATAACTCCAGTCAAGCTTCGCTGCCAAAGATAGGCCTAGGGTCGATTTGCCTGCATGAGAGGAGCCGCCAATTAGAATTACTCGTGTTTCATTGATTAATTTCTTCATAAACCCTTATCTGACGGTTATATTGCAAAAAATTAAAGGCACGTTAGATGTAACAGGGCTCAAAAATCTACAGTAAACTGATATAATTACAGTAAATTTACTACAAGAATCCCGGTTTCTCCAAGAAACCGGAATTCTGAGATTGCTATGTAAAAACATCATACCGCAGTCAAATTAACAAAGAATTAAAGATAAGCAAGTTGTGGTAATATGACCAAATACTTAATTTATCGTCTGTTAACATTTATTCCAACACTTATTGCCATCAGCATCGTTATATTCACTATTTTAGCACTGGCTCTAGGCGATCCTATGGGTGAGTTTGCCCTCAACCCCTCGATTACAGCAGAGGTTCGAGGAAATATTAGAAAGTCATTTGGTTTGGATCAACCAATATATATTCGCTACATCAAGTGGTTTACGTCTTTCATCAGGGGAGACATGGGCTACTCTTTTACAAGCTGCAGTCCAGTTATTGCTTTGATTCTTCAGTTTTAAATTTGGTGGCAGATGTTCTCTATGCTTTATTAGATCATAGAGTCAAATATACATAGTAATCAATGTTAAAGCGATCGCAGGTCAAGAACTAGGTATATTTGTGGTGATGGTTAAGAGATGCTCTAGACCCGAGACTGTCTTAACGCCTTTGAATAATCGGAAAGAATTCAATTAAGCTTAAGTGCCTTAGCAAGAGACAGATAAGCGATCGCGATCATCCTATAATTATTAGATAACCTAATTTTTAGCAAAACATATTAAAATTTCCCTCATGAAAATTTGGCATAGACAACTAGGGGAACGCATAAGTAAGATCACTGACTACTATTTACCTGCTTTGCGCTGGCGTAATTTTCGCCTGTTTTTTGGGGGACAGTTACTATCAATGTCTGGGACATTTATGACCCAGCAGTTAACTATTCCTTGGCTGGTATACGATTTGACTAAATCGCCTTGGTTGTTGGGAGTTGCAGGGTTTGTGCAATTTTTACCTACATTATTACTGATTCCCATTTCGGGCATATTGTCTGATCGCTGGAGTCGTCGTGATCTGTTAATGTTGGTGCAGATATTGGGAATTAGCGTTTCCCTCGCTTTAACGATTCTTACCTTTACGAATTGGATCACGTTTCCTATCCTATTGGTGCTGAGTGCTCTCAATGGTTTGCTCAAGGGATTAGATATGCCTGTGCGTCATACAATCGTCACTGAAACCGTAGATGATCGCGCTGATTGGAGTAATGCGATCGCCTTGAATTCAGTGATGTTAAGTTCCTCTCTGGTATTGGGACCGGCTATGGGCGGGATTTTGATTGCTACGCTAGGGGTGAAATATTGTTTTCTCTACGATACCCTCAGCTATATACCTGCTATCTTTACCCTGCTAGCGATGCAGCTTAAAGTTAGACCCATGCAAACCCTTACGAACCTTAGAGATACTTGGCGAAAATTACGGGAGGGCTTTGAATATGTCTCTCAATTCCAGCCGATTAGAGCCATTTTATTAGTACTGGCGTTACAGGGTTTAGTTGGGACGTCTCATGTTGCGCTCATGCCCGTCTTCGCGGCTAAGATTTTAAATGGAGATGCAACTACGATGGCTCACCTCAGCACCTCAGCGCCGATTGGATCGTTGCTTGCTTGTTTGTATCTGAGTCTCAGGCGAGGGATTGCAGGCTTAGAGCGTTTGATTGTAGTCGCTCAAGTCTTGATCGGGATGAGTTTGATCTCCTTCTCACTATCGCGTCAAGTTGGGCTGTCCATAATCATACTGGTGTTTACAGGTTGCTTTACCATCTTAGAGATCACGAGTAGTAATATGATTATCCAAACCCTAGTTGCCGAGGACAAGCGCGGACGGGTAATGAGTTTTTATGCCCTGGCAATGGTAGGTACAATGCCCTTTGGGAATTTATTAGCTGGAACTTTGGCAGATAATTTTGGTGCGACTAATGCCTTAATTGTCTGTGGTAGTCTGAGTATCTTAGGTGCGCTATGGTTCTCTGCACAATTGCCAGCAGTGAGCCGTTGGATTCCTCGCTAAACAAGTCGCAACTCTATGGAGAAGTGGAATTAATAGTTGTGCTGCTTCAGTTATCGGAAAGTAGGAATAGCTCATGCAAAACCCCGAACAGAAAATGAGCCTTCGTTGTTCCCTGAGCTTGGAACAGAGAAAAACTTGGTTTTTTCCCGTCGCTGATGTCTACTACAAAGCAAGAACACCTTATTCTCAAGAAGTGATTAATAGTGCCGTGACTCTAGCTCGACTGTCTCCAGATGCAATGATTCTTGAGGTTGGCTGTGATTCGGGGACTACTGTTTAGATTGCCCGAAAAGACGGATGATTTTTAAGTCTGCTACGTAGTCACGGGATTCTGAGATTGCAGTATAAAAACATCTTACTACAGTCAAATTAACAATGCGCCCAACACGTCAAATCAAATAATAAAGGGCATTTCTCGACTCCTTCGCTTGGATCGATGCACAATGTTCGCAATTGTTAGCCTCGTCACCTAAGAGCTTGTAAGCGTGGCGGACGGCCTTAAGGGTAGCGGAATCTGTATCGTCTTCCTCTTTTTCTAGGAAAAGGCGGTCTTTTGGAAACCACTCTCCAAAACCAAGTTTGCTGAACGCTCGAGCCAAATCCGGGCGGACACCAGCAAGCAGCACCGTGATCCCGAGTTTTTTGGCATCATGCAGTTCGTGTTCGAGCCGCTCTATGCAAACGATATCTGGGTTGCGTACGCGCTTGAGGCGCAAAACGATAAAGCGAATGCCTGATCCGATCGCGCGTTCCTTAAGTTCGTCGAGATAGCGATCAAGATCCGGTGCGGCACCAAAGAAGATCTCACCTTCGAGGTCAAAGAGAATCATGGAGGTGCAAGGCGGGTCGGAAGTCAGCCGTTCACGCACGACTCCTTCGTTGCTAACAACGAGGTCGGCAGCCTTAAGTTTAGCAGCACGGGGCACAAACAGAAGAATAGACAAGGCGACACCAGTCAAAATCGAGTATTCAATGCCAATGAAGAGTGCTGTAAAGGTCGTGATAAGCACCAGACCAGCATCATACGTTGAAACACTAAAGGTATAGCGCAACCGCTTGAGGTCAATTAACCGGGCGGCAGTGACAATTAGCAAGGCAGCCAGTGCCGCTTTGGGGATGTATTTTGTCAAGGGAGCTACCAATAGCAGCGCTACAGCAATGAACAGTGCTGTCAAAATACCTGAAAACCGAGTTCTTGCTCCAGATTGGTAATTGATTGCTGAACGAGTCAAGGAGCCAGAGCCAGGTAAGCATTGCAAGAAACCACCACTCAGATTGGCAACTCCTTCAGCCATGCACTGGCGGTTGTAATCAATCACTTGACCTGTTTGGTTCGCGATGGATTTAGCGATCGCAAGCGCTTCCAGCAACCCAAGGAACGTGATCGCCAAGGCACCACTCGACAGTTGCGAAATCCAGGCGAATTTAATCTCCGGGATATGCGGCAACGGTAAACTCGCGGGCACCGAGCCAGACACTGCCACAGCTGTCTTACCACCAGCACCAGGTATAGACCAGCCCAAGAAATAAGCAATGACGCTCACAACAACCAGAACAACGAGCATGTCCATTTGTGGCAGCCTGTACTTACGTACGAATTTTCGCAAAGCTAGGGCAAGCACAAGCGTCAAAAGGGTGATGGCAAGCGCTTTATAGTTCGGACTACCCCCGGTCAAGGTTAGCCATAGGCGATAAAATACCTGTTGATGAGCGGTGCCCTTTTCGCGAAGGCCGAGTGCATTGCCAATTTGACCAACCGCCAAGAGAATGGCTGCACCCGTCATAAAGCCGAGAATTACTGACTCCGAGATGTAGCGAGTTAAGTCTCCCAACTTGAACACTGCGATAGCAATTTGGAGTATGCCGACCATGATCCCCAGTAAAAACATCGCTTCATAGGCATCTAGTCGAGCATCAGGTTCAATGAAAGCCAAGGTGCTAAAAACAACAAGTGAGATCGCGCTAGTCGGTCCGTTGATCAGATGTGAGGATGAGCCGAAGATGGAAGCAATGGCGGTGATAAAAATCGCTGAATAGAGACCGAAGCGTGGATCTACCCCGGCAATGAGTGCATAGGCTATGCCTTGCGGCAAGGCGATCGCAGCTACGGTCAGAGCAGCGATTAAGTCGGCGCGACCCTTGCCCCAGGTATAGTTTAAGTAATGCTTTAGGTAATACATTATTGTTCCCTAGTATTTTCTTTGGAGTGTTTGTTATTTATTATTGGGTCATACTTGCAAGGTGCGCTTCACTTCGCTTTTGGTTTGTATACGCGATCAATAATGCCGTTGTCAGCGAAAAATTTCTGTTTGGCATCGTCCCAATCCTTGGCTATGAGTGTGACGGGGAAGAGTTGAATCTGGGGAAACTGAGCACTATATTTTTTCAAAATGCTTGGATTAATGGGACGATAGCCAAATTTAGCCATTGTTTCCTGCGCCTGATCGGTAAAAAGAAATTGCAAATAGGCTTTCGCGTCAGGCTCAGTCTTGTGATGAGTGATATTGGCATCTACCCATGCCACATACGGTTGCGCCAGAATACTCACTGGCGGATAGACCATTTCAAGTTCGCCCTTTGCCTCGGAAACTTCTCTAATGGCTTCGTTTTCCCAAGTTAGATGCACATCACCGATTTTTTCGATGGTAAAATTTATCGCTGAAGCGCGTGCGCCGGCATCGAGAACCGAAGTGTGTTCATAGAATGACTTGAGAAAAGCTAATGCCTCAGCTTCGCTACCACCGCGCTTGATGACTGAACCCCAAGCGGCCAAAGCGCTTAGCTTGCCGTTGCCAGAGCTTTTTGGATCTGGTGTAATAATTTCTACACTGGGACGAATCAGATCGGACCAATCCCGAATATTTTTCGGATTGCCTTTGCGCACGACAAAGATGATAGTGGAGGAATAAGGTTGTGAATTGTTCGGTAACCGCTTGGACCAGGCTTCTGGGATGAGACCTTGTTTGCGTAGCGCGTCAACATCTGAATAGAGACCTAAGGTGACGACATCAGCAGGCTCGCTGCCTTCTATAACCGAGCGGCTCTGTTGAGAAGATCCACGATGTGACTGCTTAATTTTTAAATGTTTTCCGGTTTCTTTCTCGTATTTCGCAATGAATTGCTCGTTCAGATTTAGGTAAAGCTCTCGGGTTGGATCGTATGATACGTTCAGTAGTTGATTGGACGTGTTGCCTTGCACATTCTTGATCACCACCAGGCTGATGGCGAGAAAAACAGCCGACACGGCAGCCACATTAGCCCAAGAAATTCGTTTTGTTTTCATATCGAAAAGCTTCAAACCCACACACTAAGGAATGTGGATTTAATAAAGTGCAAAACTTGGGGAAAACGTAGTAGGTTTAAGA
>JAQYWN010000269.1 GCA_029379265.1 Rhizonema sp. NSF051 | reverse complement strand
CAATATTACTAATGTTTATTTCTTTTCTCTCTTCGTCTTTGACCACGAGAAATACTTTGCTCAGCTGAAACTATTTCATTTTGTTCAGGGCATATAATGTTCGCGAGAGAGTTTATGGTTGGTGCTTCGTAAATGCTTTCTATAGGAATTTCAATGTCTAATTTTTTGTTTAACAAAGAAATAGCCTGAAGAGCGGTTAGAGAATCACCACCCAACTCAAAGAAGTTGTCGTGAATGTTCACGTTGTCAAAACCAAAGAGTTCTTGCCAAATGTCAGTAATAGTTTTCTCAACCTTTTTACGGGAAGTAGCATAAGTATTACCCAAGGTATCAGGCATTTGCTCAATTAAGGTTTCAAACAGATCCTTTGCAGACTTTGCGTTTAAAGTAACCGGGTAGGACTCAGTCGCTAAGTCAAAGGATGAACTAGTCAAATTATTTGAGAATTCATGAGTTTGATGGGTTATCAACTCTTCACTATTTCTGGAAATGTCTTCAGATGGTAAAAATCCCCCTTCTTGCATCTCAACAACGCTTTCCTTGACCGCCAAAACCACCTGCTCAATATCTTCATCAGTATGAGCTGTCGATAGATAAAGAGTGCGTCCTTCCCACACATAAATACTTTTTTCAAGCAAGTGATAAAAAAGCAAATTACTAAGTTGAGTTTGGCAATTAAAACGGAAGAGAGAGCCAAAATGAACGACTTTAATTGGTACTTGTTTTTGTTCAAAGTAACTATTAAGTGTTTCGGTCAATTGCTTTGTTCGTTGATTTAGCTTTTCTTGAAGTTTGGAACCACTGTTCTTGATGTGATTTATTGCAGCCCAGGCGACAGCCATGACGAGAGGATGCTTGAAAAAAGTACCAGCAAAAAAAGTTGTTTTCACCTGGGGATAAGACTCATCTCCATAATTCCACATACCTCCGTCCAATGCATCCATGAAAGCAGCTTTGCCAGCTACAACTCCAATAGGTATGCCAGCAGCAACAGCTTTACCGTAGGTCGTGATATCTGCTTGAATACCCCATAAAGCCTGGATACCGCCTGGGTGCATCCGAAAACCAGTCACCACTTCATCGAAAATTAAAACAGTTCCAGTTTCTTTCGTTAATTGTCTAAGCTGAAAGAGAAACTCTTTGGGCTGCAAATCTGGGCGACTGCTTTGTATCGGCTCAACTAAAATCGCAGCTAAGTTATGAGCATGCTCTTTAAGAATATTCAGAGATTCGGGAGTACCATACTCCAACACCATCACATCCTCTGCCAAGTATGATGGAATACCTGAAGTCAACGGGACAGAACGCAGTGTTCCGCCGTTGTTTGTTACTCCTTTGACCAAAACTCCGTCAGAACCGCCGTGATAAGAACCAGCAAATAAAGCAATTTTTGAGCGTCCCGTGACAGAACGTGCTATGCGTACAGCTCCCATTACTGCTTCTGTGCCATCGTTACAAAAAGCTGTCCGTTGGGCACCCGTCAACTCGCAAATTAACTCAGCTAATTGACCACAAAGACGCGATTGTGGACCATTTAGTATACCTTGCTTGCTCTGCTGTTGGATCGCTTCGATCACAAAAGATGGCGAATGACCAAATAAAAGCGTACCAAACCCCATTGAAATGTCTACGTATTCATTGCCATCAACATCCCAGAGTCTGGCACCCTCTCCACGCTCTGCGTGGATTGGATATATCATCTCTTTAATAAAGGGAAAGAAACCTGATACCGCCCTGCTATTGGCATGGCAAGAACGATAAGCCTGGGTGAGTCGTTTTGATTCTTGAGTACGCTTAACAAAACGTGTAATTAAGGCATCCAGATGTTTTTGCTGACGGGGACTCAACATCATCGATTCTTTCTCGATCTGTTGGGAAGCAGCTTTGGGTGTAGAAGCAATTTTCCCATCTCTGGGCTGTTGCTCGGACTCTGCCCTACTAGATGTCGAGGAGAAGTCTGTAGATTGATTTACACCAAACCCAGAGACATTGGTTGAAGTTTGAGCAATTCGCCCATTTTGATGGAGAGGAGAAGATTGCATAGCTTCCAATGAAGGCAAAACTTCCTTAGGTAAACTTTCCTGTGATAATAAGTCTACCAGTTTAGACATCACTTGAAGATGCTGTGAAATTATCTGTTCAATAGCTGTATTTGCTACAGGTTTCTCGTCTTTTTGGTTGACTACTGGCGTATCTGGAGCTTTGATTGACAATGGTGGCTGTGTGTTGATGATTACATCTTGTGGTTGAGACACAGAAATTTCCTTTTTAGCTGATGGATTGTCATCCTTAGCTAAGATAGGCTCAATCCAGTATCTTTTTCGCTCGAAAGGATATGTTGGCAAGGGGATACGATGACGTTGCTCGTGAGCATAAAATTCTGACCAATCAACATTTATTCCCTCTAGCCAAAGTCTGCCCAACGTATTTAGTAAAAACGCCACATCTGATTGTTGGTTCTGTGGATGTCTTAGTGAAGAAATAACTACTTGTTCAGACGCTTTTTGCTTGTTAGCCAAGGTACTTAATGTCTTCCCGGGACCAACCTCTAACAGAATTCGCTCTGGTTCTTGCAACAACTCGGCAATCCCCTCGCTAAAGCGTACTGTTTGTCGTAAATGTCTTGCCCAGTATTTTGGATCTGTTGCTTGTACTGCGGTAATCCAAGTACCAGTGACGTTAGAGACAAAAGGAATTTTTGGAAAATTAAGGCTGATTTTGCTGACCTGTTCTTGGAATGGCTTTAGAATTGAGTCCATCATTTGGGAATGAAAAGCATGGGAAGTATGCAAACGGCGACAGTCCACACCTTGGTCGGTCAATCGGTTTTGTAAGTCATCAACTGCTTCTTCTACTCCAGAAACCACACACAGATTTGGTCCGTTGATTGCAGCTAGTCCAAGTTTCTCGCTCAGTAGGGGTTCGATTTCTTGCTCCGATAGTGGAACAGCCATCATTGTCCCTAAGGGAAGTCTCTGTACCAGTCGCCCGCGAGTCGCTACCAGCACCAATGCGTCTTCTAAAGAGAACACTCCAGCTAAGCAAGCGGCAACATATTCTCCTATGCTATGACCAATCATTGCAGAAGGACGTATACCCCAAGTCATCCACAATTGAGCTAAGGCGTACTCAATCACAAATACTGCGCTTTGGGTAATATAAGTCTGCTTCAGCTGCTGGGTAGCCGCTTCTTTCTGTTCCACATCCGGATACAGTAATGTACGTAGATCTAACCCCAAGTAAGATTTGAGTTTTTCACAACAGTAATCAATCTGTTCAGTGAAAATTGGCTCAGTTTCGTACAATTCTCTACCCATGTCCACATACTGAGCACCCTGTCCTGGAAACATAAATGCAACCTGTCGGGCACAGGGTTCGGAGTAGTGAGTAAAAACCCTTTGCGGATCTGGGGGTTCTAGGACTTTTACTGCATCATCAAGATTTTGGCAAACTACTATCCGGCGATGATCAAAAGCTCGCCGACCCACACATTGGGTGTAAGCGACATCAGCGAGGTTAAAATCGGGATGCTGCTTAAAATGTTGAACTAAATTTGCAGTGGCAGTCTTCAGTGCTGATGCTGTTTTAGCACAGAGTACTAATAACTGCCAGGGACGGGAAGAAATAGAGTGTTCAGCAACTGGGGCTGGGGCTTCTTCAAGAATGACATGGGCATTGGTGCCACCGATACCAAAGGAGCTCACTCCAGCACGGCGGGGGGTTCCATTTGTGTTCCATTCCGAAAGCGTGGAATTGACGTAGAAGGGACTGTTGGCAAAGTCAATTTTGGGATTAGGCTCTTGAAAGTGCAAGCTGGGTGGTACTTGTTTGTGCTTGAGCGCGAGAACCGTCTTGATTAAACCCGCAACACCAGCCGCAGCATCCAGGTGTCCGATATTGGTTTTAAGAGAACCGATCGCACAAAAGTTATTTTTATTTGTGGGACGAAAAGCTTGTATCAGGGCAGTGATTTCAATCGGATCGCCTAAAACTGTTCCAGTGCCATGAGTCTCTACATAGCTAATCGTCTCTGGTTCAACCCTAGCCATTGCAAGAGCTTCAGCAATAACTTTAGCTTGTCCATCTACGCTGGGAGCCGTATAGCCAACTTTTAAAGAACCGTCGTTATTAATAGCTGAGCCTTTAATGATAGCATGAATATAATCTTTATCTGCTAAAGCATCTTCCAACCGCTTTAGAACAACAATACCTACACCGTTGCCGCTAATAGTTCCTTGTGCTTTAGCATCAAAAGCACGGCAATGTCCATCAGGAGACATAATTCCCCCTTCCTGATAGCGATAACCCGCTTTGTGTGGCACTTGGATCGAAACACCACCTGCCAGAGCGATGTCACTTTCGCCATTGAGTAAGCTTTGGCAAGCTAAATGAACGGCAACTAATGAAGTCGAGCAAGCCGTTTGGACATTAATACTTGGTCCTTTTAAATTCAATTTATATGAAACATACGTGGGCAGAAAATCTTTACTATTTCCAATCGAAGTTCGGTAACTGCCCACTGATTCTATAAGTTTAGGGTTTGTATAAATATTTGATAGAAAGTAAGTACTTAAACTGACACCAGCGTAAACACCAATCCGACCTGTATATGTTTGGGAGTCGTAGCCAGCTCCTTCAAGAGCCTCACTCGCACACTCCAGGAATAAACGGTGTTGCGGATCAGTGATTTGAGCTTCTTTCGGAGAAAAGTCGAAAAATGAAGCATCAAATAATTCAATATCTTCTAATACAGATCCTGCTTTTACATACTGAGGTTGTCTCAGCCTATCTGGATCGATCCCAGAAGACAATAGTTCTTCATCACTAAAAAAAGAAATTGATTCTACACCATCTCGTAAATTCTGCCAAAACTGTTCAATATTTTTCGCTCCAGGAAAACGACCAGTCATGCCAACGATCGCTATTTCATCGGGGCAATCAAATGCATTTGAGTTATCCATGAAAGTCTCCTGCTACTGATTTGTTTCCCGATGTTTTTGTCTGAGTTGTCTTTGTTGCTTCTTTGATTCTCGACGAGTCTCAACTAAATCACGACTTGGTTGACTAGAAGGCTTTTCTTCTAATACTTGACTGAAATGTTTCGCCAACGTGCTAATAGTTGGATATTGAAACATTTCAACAATTGATAGATCTCTGTTAAGAATTTGATAAAGTTTGCTATGTACCTGAACCATCAGCAATGAATGACCACCGAGATCGAAGAAATTGTGATGAATACCGACTTTCTCAAGATGAAGCACCTCTTGCCAAATTGTTGCAACAGTTTGCTCGAGTTCAGTCTCAGGAGCCACAAAGTTTTCTTCCAGATTAAGCTGTGGCTGCTCAGGTAGCACCCGACGATCTATTTTGCCGTTGGGCAACAGTGGCATTTCCTTTAGCAGAACAAAGGCTGAAGGTACCATATATTCAGGCAGCTTATCTAACAAAGAGCGCCGAAGCTCGCTCTGGAGCGGGGCAGGCTGCTGGTTGGTAACAAGATATGCCACAAGGTGCATATCTTTAAGTTCATCCTTCCGGGCTAGAACTACAACTTCCCGCACCTGTGGATGTTGACTCAGTACCCCCTCAATCTCTCCCAATTCAATACGGTAACCCCGGATTTTAACCTGGTGATCTAGCCTGCCTAGAAATTCAATGTTCCCATCGCTCAGATAACAAGCTAAATCTCCTGTTTTGTACAGGCGCATTCCTAAGCGATCGCCAAAGGGATTGGGAATAAACTTTTCGCTAGTGAGAGCAGGCTGATTGAGATAACCTCTAGCTAAACCATCACTACTAATATAGACTTCGCCGATAGCGCCAATGGGAACAGGACGCAAATGAGAGTCAAGTATATATATTTGCGTATTAGTAATGGGGGAACCAATCGAGACTTGCTTTCTAGTTTGTTGAGAATGGCACTCATATACACTACTCCACACTGTTCCTTCTGTGGGTCCATACTCATTAAACAGAGATGTTTCTGACAGCAATTGGTAGTGACGTTGCCCCAACTCTGTTGGACAAGACTCACCCGCAACAATAACTGTACGAAGCGATGTTAACTGTTGTGGTTTTGATTCCTCCAAGAGGAGAGCATACAGAGAGGGAAGGCTTAATAGATGGGAGACGCGATTGTGAGCAATTAACTCTACCAATTTTGGAATCTCCAGTTGTAAACCTTCTTGGGGAAGACAAAGAGTTCCTCCAGAGCAAAGTGTCCAAAAAATACCCGCAACAGAACTATCAAAAGCAAACGAAGAAAGCAATAAGAAGCTGGTAACCGTTTCTTGGTAATAAGTAATACGAGCAGTCGTTGAGTGAACTAGGTTTCGATGTGCAATCTGCACTCCCTTAGGTTTGCCTGTAGAACCGGAAGTGTAGATGACGTAAGCCAAGTTTTCAGCAAACGTTTTTAAAGCGGGATTTTCTTCACTCTCCTGAGCAATAATTTCCCAAGCTGTGTCCAAGCAAATTGTTTGTGCGTTGTGAGCAGGTAAACTTTCCTGTAATCGCTGCTGAGTTAATAATACGGGTGTTTGGGTATCTTCTAATATGAAGGCTAAGCGCTCTTTAGGATAAGCAGGGTCGAGCGGTACATAAGCTCCGCCAGCCTTGAGAATCCCGAGGATACCGACAATCATTTCGAGCGATCTCTCAACACAAATGCCCACCAGTACGTCTGCTCCAACTCCTAACCGTTGCAGGTAGTGAGCCAGTTGATTGGCACGAGTGTTTAGTTCACGGTAGGTGAGTTTTTTGTCAGAAAATGTAACAGCAATATGGTTTGGTGTACGCTCTGCTTGTTCTTCAAATAAGTGATGAATAGACTCGGTTTGTGGGACATTAGCCTGTGTTTTGTTGAACTCTACGAGAAGTTGGTGTCGAGCGCGAGCACTTAAAATTTCTAATTCACTAATCGCAGCTTCTGGATGATTTGCGGCACTTTCTACTAACTTGTGAAATTGCTCTGCTAAACCTTCAATATCCTTTTCATCAAACAGCTTAGAATCATAATGAAATCCGGCAATCAAAAATTCATGATTTTTCCGACAAGTAAGCTTTATTTTGGAACGTTCAATACAGGTGGATCGCTTATTAATTGAAAAAGCTATATTGTCCGCAAAATACTTTGGATATTCTGACTCAAAATCAAAGCTAAAAGGGAAAAAAGGTAAGTTTTCTAATTTGCTATCAAACTCTGATATTTGTTCCCAACTAAAACAATCCTGCCATTTATAGATAGATTCGACAGATTCATCAACTTGCTGCAAAATTTGACTGAATCGAAAATTCCCTTCTAAATTACAATGAAGTGGTAAGTATTTGGCAAACAGCCCCAATGCTCCTTTTAGTTCATTATATTTTCTACCATCAACTGCATTGGCAACAATAATCTCAGATTGTCCGATAAGTCGGTGGAGCAGAACCAGCCAGCAAGTTAAACAAAATATAGAAGTAGCAGTCTTATACTTCTTAGTTAATACTTCGACGTTAGCTACCAGTTCAGGAGTAATGATTAAATTTACTAATTTTTGTTCAAAGTTATATTTTTCAAAAACAGATTTCTCATAATCAAGCTTTAAATTACTAACAGCAGAGCAGTCTTGTTTCTGCCAAAATTCTCTTCCTATTTTGGTTTCTTCCGCTTCAAGAATTTGATTTTGCCACTCGGAGAAATCTGCGTATTGTAGTGGTTCCTCAGGCAATTTTCCTGAGTAAGAACTAGCAATTTCAAACACAAAATTATTAAGACTAATGTTATCTGCACACAAAGCAGACAAACTAAGATATAATATATGACTTTCTGGCGATAAGGTTACCAAAACTGTATATAAAATTAGACCTTGTTCAAAATCAAAAGGTAGCTGTTTAAGATCCTGAAATATTGTCTTGACCTTAGCTTCTTTCGCTTGATTATTCAAACTACTAAGATTGTACTTTTTGTCTAAAATAACTTTATGATTTGTAATGACCTGCACTGGAAGAGTCATTCCTGGCAGAGAAGGAAAACTTGTGCGCAGTATCTCATGGCGATTAACAACATCTTGTAAGGCCAATTCTAAATTATTGAGATCGACATGACCTTCAATTAAAATTGCACAATTGCTACGATAAGCTTCACTTTTATCAATTTGTTGTAGTAACCATAAGTGTTCTTGCTGTGATGAAAGTTGAAACCCCTCCATATTTTCTACTTGCATATTTATACCTCTTTGTCAATTAAACTGATTCCGGACTATATGGTTCAGCCATTCCTACTAAAATTTTTCTTGGAGGGACGAATGGCTCACGACCATGTATTGACAACATATTGTCCAACATCAATACATCTCCTTTTTGCCAGGAAAAGGTGATCATTTCCTGTTGATAAGCTTCTCTCAAATGAGCTAACACTGATGGCTCTATTGTGGAACCATCTCCGTAGTATGTGTTAGTCGGTAAGTCTTCTTCTTTTAAATTTTTCAACAACGAATCGCGTACTGATGGTTCCAATGTGGAAACGTGGAAAAAAGTCGCGTGATTGAACCAAACCATTTCACCCGTTTGAGGATGCTTGATAATAGCTGGTCCAACTTGTCGAGTTCTTAAGCGATTACCCTCTTTCCATTCAACCTCAATTCCCTTACTTTGGCAATACTCCTCTACGATTGTTTTGTCTGTTGTTTGAAATACAGTTTGCCAAGGAAGACCAAATCCATCGCCAAAGTTACGCATATACATTACTTTCTTTTCAATAAAGCGATCGCGTATCTCTGGGTGAATACGTTCAAACACTTTTCGACAACTGCCAATTGGAGTTTCTCCTCCTGACAGCGCTGGAGTCAAACAAAAGAAGAATATTTTCAATGGAAAGGTAGGAGAGTACGCATGCTCATTGTGAGGAAAGATGCTTTGTTCTGCAGGGTAGTCAGTTGAAGTGTAAATTCTACCACCTACTTGAGTTCGTGGAGATGCCCGATAACGGTACTCCATTGCTTCTGCACAAATAGCTGCGATGATTTGCTCTAATTCCTCTACTGACTTGACTTTGAAATCCCGAAAAAGTATAGCTCCATATTGGAATAATTCTGTTTTCAAAAATTCTTGATTATTCTTAGCCCAGTTTTGCAGATTCACACCTTTTACGCTAGGCTTTATCACCAATGGAAAGTTAGTTCCTAGCTGGAGAAACTCTGTTTTTATTAAGTTTTCTTGGGATATTTTGACGGCTTGACGTTTGACAGTTCCTAATCCTTGAGATTCAATTTTTGTCATAATTTGTATCTCCTTCTACTTTCAATCTACTCTTACTCCCAACTCCCCACTCC
>JAQYWN010000268.1 GCA_029379265.1 Rhizonema sp. NSF051 | reverse complement strand
AATTAATACAAGTAAGGCATAGCTTTAAGAAACTATAGCTAAACAATCGGTTGATTTACATTCAAATAAGAAGAGATTGATTATGATAGGATTATTCTCTTTACGATGCTCTTAGTAAACAGGTAATTTTCATATGCTTGCTCCTAAAGTCATAGTTGTTGAGGATGAAGAAATCATAGCTTTAGATATTACTAGTAGATTGCTAAAGCTAGGGTACCATGTTTTAGAAACCACAAATTCTAGTGAAGGAGTACTTGAAAAAGTAGCAGAACGAAATCCAAATATAGTCTTAATTAATGTTGGCTTGGCTGGAGAAATGAACGGTGTGCAAGTGGCAGATATTATCCAGAACAGCTTTCAAGTTCCTGTAATATTTTTAACTAACTGTTCTGAAAAACCTCAGTTATCAAAAAAACAGTTAAGAGAACCTTTTAGCTATATTCTCAAACCTTTTGCTGAAAGAGATTTGCATGTTGCTATCGAAATGGCTCTGTACAAGCACAAAATTGAAAAGAGATTACAGGAAGAAAAACAGAAGCTGAGGGCAATTGTTAACAGTATGGGTTCTGGAGTCATCATCACAGATACTAACAGCCGTATCCAAACAATCAATCCAGTAGCAGAAGCACTCACAGGTTGGCATAAAAATGAAGCATTTGGTAAAGACTTAATGCAAGTGCTAAACCTGGTTAATCAAGATACAGGAAAAGTCATTGAAAATTTAGTTAAGCAGGTGATAGAAATAGATGCAGTGATGCCAATACCAGATAACTGCATATTAATTGCTAAAAATGGCACAAAAATACCTATTGGAGATAGTATTGCCCCAGTTCGCGATAGAAATGGTAACATCACAGGTACGGTTTTAGTCTTTCAAGACATTACTCAACGTAAACAAACAGAGGCGCAACTCCTCCAGAATGCTTTTTATGATGCGTTGACGAAACTACCCAATCGAGTCTTATTTCAGGATCGCTTGAGGCTTGCTATTGAACGTAGTAAACGGCGAAGCAATTATCGATTTGCCGTTCTGTTTTTAGATTTAGATGGCTTTAAAGGAATTAATGATCGCTTTGGGCATCGAACGGGCGATGATTTGTTAGTAGCAGTCTCTCGACGCTTAGAGTCGTGCTTTCGCAGTGGCGATATTGTAGCAAGATATGGCGGTGATGAGTTTGCTATTCTTCTAGATGAAATCAAAGATGTTTCCGAAGCTACCAGCGTTGCTAACCGCATTCAAGATACCATTAGTACACCACTCCATCTAAATGAACAGGAAATATTTATTTCAGCCAGTATTGGTATTGCTTTGAATAGCAATGAATACGATCAACCAGAAAACTTGTTGCAGAATGCCGATACTGCCATGTATCGCGCTAAGAAACACGGAAAGGCTAGTTATGCCGTATTTAGTTTTGAGTAACAATTAAGTAGAGCGGTTAGAACAAATACGACTCCCAGTGATGCTTATTGCAAGTTATTTAGAACTAAAAATATCCTGCGTTGCTACCTGATCTCGAACACGGGATAATAAGATTCTGTGTTTCTTCCTTAAATCATGAGTATTATTGTCTTCGGCAGCATCAACATAGACTTGGTAGCAACTTCGGAACGGTTACCAATGGCTGGAGAAACATTGCTGGGACATAACTTTTTTCAAGTACCAGGGGGTAAAGGAGCCAATCAAGCGGTAGCATTAGCACTCCTTGGAATTCCTACCCAGATAGTGGGGCGTGTTGGTGCAGATAGTTTCGGCGCAGAACTTGTGAATAATTTGCAAGCTTCTGGTGTACAAACTAATTCTGTACTAGTGGATGAGACAGTAAGTTCTGGCGTCGCGACGATCGCAGTAGATGATGCTGGTGAAAATCAAATTATTGTTATTCCTGGTGCAAATGGCCGCGTCAATCTTGAAGATGTAGAAAGGTTGTCTCACTTGCTACCAAAAGCAACAGCGCTACTTTTACAATTTGAAATTCCCATCTCTGCTGTGGTGGCAGCAGCTAAAGCCGCACGAGAAAAGGGCGTCACGGTTATTCTTGATCCCGCACCCGCGCAGGAACATGTACCAGAGGAACTTTACTCACTGGTAGATATCATTACGCCCAATGAGGTAGAAATACGGCAATTGGTTGGTTTTGCAGTCGATGGAGAGGCATCAGTAGCAAAAGCAGCAGCCGTATTAAGGGAACGGGGTGTGAAATATGCGATCATTAAACTGGGTGCCAAGGGTGTTTTTTGTGCTACCCCAGAAGAAACCTTTTTTGTGCCTGCATTTCCAGTTCAAACAGTTGACACAACTGCTGCAGGAGATGCATTCAACGGCGCTTTGGCAGCAGCGCTTTTTGAAAAACTTTCTTTGCGCCAAGCCGTTATTTGGGGTGCGGCAGCAGGTGCAATGGCAGCAACAAAACCAGGAGCGCAACCTTCACTTCCAAATCGGGCGACTTTTGATGCGTTTCTGAAAATGAGGGGAGTGGGAAGTTGCTAGTATCGGTACCTCTCTCCCAAACTTGGAAGAGGGGCACCTGATGAGGGCGAGAATCTATGAGACACAACTGAGAATCGGTATATTTGAAAACCAACACCAACCAACAACATCACTCGCCAATATCTTCATTCCACAATTCGGGGTTGTTTTCGATAAACTCGCTCATCATGTATTGGCATTCATCAAGGTTTAAATCAATGACTTCGACGCCGTGAGATACCATAAATTCCTTAGCACCGGGAAAGGTTCTTGATTCTCCGGCAACAACTTTTTTAATCCCAAATTGTACGACGGCTCCAGCGCACAAATAGCACGGCATTAAGGTTGAATAGAGAGTTGTACCTTTATAGCTGCCGATTCTACCAGTGTTACGAAGGCAATCGATTTCGGCATGAGTGACAGGATCGGAGTCTTGCACACGCTTATTGTGTCCCTTACCGATAATCAAGCCATCCTTGATTAAAACTGAACCAATGGGAATTCCGCCTTCAAGTTTCCCTTGCTTTGCTTGTGCGATCGCCGCTTCCATAAATTCATCCATTTTTTACTCTCCTTTTATGTCACAACAACTCGTCTTAATGGATCACGACGGTGGTGTAGATGATTATCTAGCAACAATGCTACTGATGACTATGGATCACATCCAACTTCTTGGCGTTGTCGTGACTCCAGCTGATTGCTATGCAGAACCTGCTGTCAGTGCCACACGCAAAATCCTGGATTTGATGGGATGTTCTCATATACCAGTTGCGGAAAGTACTGTGCGCGGTGTCAACCCCTTCCCGCGCCTCTATCGCCGCGATTCATTTATCGTTGATCATCTTCCCATTCTCAATCAAAGCGAAACCATTCGCACACCTTTAATTGCAGAATCCGGTCAAGATTTTATGGTTCGGGTGTTAAGTGAGGCGACAGAACCAGTTACACTGATGGTTACCGGTCCCTTGACAACAGTAGCGACAGCATTAGATAAAGCACCAGAAATCAGCGAAAAAATTCAAAAAATCGTCTGGATGGGGGGTGCGCTCAATGTCGCTGGTAATGTAGAAAAAAGTTTGGAAGCTGGACAAAATGGTTCTGCAGAATGGAATGTTTATTGGGATCCAATTTCCGCAGCTCGAGTGTGGCAAACCCAGATTGAAATTATTATGTGTCCTTTGGACTTGACTAACAATGTGCCTGTAACATCAGACATAGTTTATAAAATGGGGCGACAACGCCACTATCCCATATCTGATTTAGCAGGACAATGTTACGCGCTAGTCATTCCTCAGGATTATTATTTTTGGGATGTGCTGGCAACAGCTTATCTTGCTCACCCAGAATTTTATCAGCTACGTGAGTGGGAAACACAAATTATAACGAACGGTCTTAGCCAAGGGCGTACCAAGATTGTACCTGGAGGTCGTCCGGTTTATGCGATGGATACGGTAGATAAAGAGCGTTTCTACAGTTACATCTTGCAACAATGGGCACGGTAATATGATGACACGGGGAATAGGAGACGCGGTGAGACATCGCGGAGCGCGAAAAATACAAAGGGATTGTTTCGCTTCTAGCCCCATATCCTCGGATCTCCATCGCCCCGTGTCAACTTAAGTAAAAAATCTTTACATAAAGATTACAACGAATGTATCTCTTCTGTGGTGATCTCTAAAATCTGGTAAATGTGGTGTACGCGCTTGCATCATTGCTCAAAATAATTACCTCATTAACAATGGGCTCATCCAACTTCCTGCTCGAATCTGCGCTTTTATAAAGTGCGGTGTTGGCTCAATTGACATAAAGAGTTATACTAATAACAGTCTCATGTTAGCTTGATGTTTATCCAGAAAAAAAACCTTGCCGATGACCACAAAGGCAAGGTGAGTGCTTAATTGCTCCACTAGTAAGAGCTTATCAATATAGTATAAGTATTCTGTACTGAAGTAAAACATCATTCAGGCTATTTTTTCCCTACTTAGATTAGATTGGGAAAAATGCGATGAGTGTGAGGTGAACCCAAGAGTATAGCGAGTACCTAAGCAAATCCTGAAATAATTATTCACACAACTTGTCTACGGTAGGAACACCGTGTAAGAGTCCTAATTATTACAGCATAAATCTTAAACATCCTTGATTAGTTATAAAATTTACCCAAAAATTTGAGGATTGATGAAAGACGTTGAGATATAGACTGCTAACCTTTCCCACCTGTAAATGTCACGCCTTGAATAAAGTAGCGATTGAAAAAAGCGTAAATAGCTAAAGCAGGCAGGGTGAAAATCATCGAAGCTGCCATGATATAATTCCAATAACTGATATATTGACCTTTGAAAGTGTTCAATCCCAAGGGAAGCGTAAACATTTCTGGATCAAACAAGATGACTAAAGGCAGTAAAAAATTATTCCAACTGCCCATGAACACAAAAACTGCCTGTGCTGCCAATGCAGGTTTTGCTAGAGGCAAGACAATGCGCCGAAAAATGCCAAAGGTATTTAATCCATCTAATTGAGCAGCTTCCTCCAATTCTTTAGGAAAATTGATAAAAAACTGCCGCATCATAAAGATGAATGTTGCATTCACCATACCAGGGACAATCATCCCTTGATAGGAATTGAGCCAGCCAAAAGCTTTCAAAATCAAAAATGTGGGAATCAGCGTTATCTGGGAAGGAACTGCTAATATGGCAAGAATTAGGAAAAACCAAAACTGTCTACCCGGAAAACACAACCTCGCTAGGGCATAACCTGCCATTGAGTTGAATAACAAGTTTAGAATTGTGACACATACAGCAATAACTACACTGTTGAACAGCCACCGGAAAAACAGTGGTTCTTGTAGAAAGATTTGTTTGTAGTTGTCGAGAGTAAAGTTTTTTGGGAGAAAATTAGATGTACCGCTAACTATTTCAGATAGTGGTTTGAACGATGCTGAAAGTGCCCATAAAAAAGGGATAAGGGTGATGATGGCATACACAGTTAGCACAATGTATACTAGCAATTTCATAGTCTGAAGTTTGGGTGTCATTGCATTTGCTCTCTTACCCTGGCTCGAAAAGCTTTCATTGTTTTGTTTCTACCTTGAGAGTTACACCGATTGAGATATTGAGGAATCACTTCGGTAAGCGGCAAGTTTGGGAAGTTTGGGCTGAATTCTGACTCCAAATATTTACCATCTTCCAATACATTTATCTGTAACTTACCTTTTTCAAACCGCCATAGTTCCAGAACTCCCAACGCCTCGTATATATTTGAATGTGTACGGGAAGTGACATCAATTTCCAATGCTAAATCGGGAGGCGGATCTACTGTTAAATCCAATCTGTCTTTTCCGCGAACTGCTGACTCGTTTTTGATGTAGAAACAGTTGTCGGGTTCTATAGCTTTACTCATAAATTGTTTTTTAAAAGTTGTAGAACCTAATGACAAAAATTCAATATCTAGTTCTTCAAGGATTGCTTTGACTAAATCGCTGACAGTCTCTTTACTGCGCTCATGTTCGGGAAGTGGTGTCAGAATTTCCCGAATTTCATGCTCATAAGCTACTAAAGAAGCACGATGTTCTCTTAACTCTTCTAGAATGGCTTCAAATTCTTGCCATATGACATCTTTTAGTAGAACTCGCTGTCCTATTGGGATATCTAATCGCTTCAAATCAATTAACATTTTTTTACTTCATTAGTAAGTTGTTATCCAATCTTTTCGTTGCTAAAAAGTTGTCGCTGAATTAAAGTGATGGCAATGATAACTGCTGCTAACAGAAAAGCGATCGCAGCTGCATAACCCATTTGCAAGTTACGAAACACAGCTTGGTATATCAGTAGAACTACGGTAAGGGTGGCATTGTTTGGTCCTCCATTGCCGTTAGAGAAGATATAGGATTGATCGAAAAGTTGAAATGTCCCAATAACTCCCACAGCCAAAACAAAAAAAGTGACTGGTTTGAGTAAGGGAACCGTGATGTGGATAAACTGCTGCCAGCCGTTTGCACCATCCAAAGAAGCTGCTTCATACACAGTTTGAGGTATATCCTGTAATGCTGCTAGGTAAATCACCATGTAGAACGGTGCCGTTGACCAAATATTCATCAGCATAATACCGAAGAGAGCCACTGCAGGATCTCCCAGCCAGTTATAAGTCGGCAGTCTTACAAAAGCGAGAAAATCATTGAGGAGGCCATTAGTGTTGTAAATCCACATAAAGATGAGAGTTAAAACGGCTGAAGAGGTGACTGTGGGCAAGAAATAAAGGATGCGCCACCAGTTTTTTCCACGAATGCCGGAATTTAGGGTAACTGCGAGGACTAAAGCTAGGACAGTTTGTATTGGCACTACAATAGCCACGTATTGGGCTGTATTTTTCAAAGCAATCCAAACCCGTTCATCTTCAACCAACCGAGAGAAGTTGCGAAAGCCGACAAATTCGTACGCAATACCTCCTAAAAGTTTGACTTTATGCAGCGACAGAAAAACAGCATAGAGAATAGGTAACACCACAAAGATACCTAACACCAGAATGGTTGGTGCCATAAATAGATATCCAGCCAGGTTTTCTGTTATGTTCCACTCCCTTCTTCTCTGCCGCCTTTTTACTTCAAACACGACTCTCACCTCCGCTTTCTCAAAGCACCTGCCTGCCGTAGCGATCAATGCTATCCGCTCTTCTCATCGTATCTAAAGTTGTGAAGGCTATTATAATAGCTGCATGCTTATTGGTTAAAAAGCACAATTTACGCTCTCCTCCACTTCGTGAACAATAAGATTCCCGATTTCTTAAAGAAGTCGGGAATCTGAGCAGGTGTGAATGTAGCATATGTTACAAAAAGCCAGATAGAAGACATGACTATAAAACAACATTTTGGCGTAACCTAATATTGATAGTAGTTGCAGCGACTCAAGAGATAAAGTTTAGAAAGGCAGGTTACGATTCATGGCTTATTCCTGGTTTAAAGCATTTCACCTTGTGGGCATAGTCGTTTGGTTTGCCGGTTTATTCTACTTAGTACGTCTTTTTATCTATCACGTTGAAGCTAACGAAGAACCGGAACCAGCACGCACAATCCTCAAAAATCAGTACCAGATTATGGAAAAACGCCTATACAGCATCATCACCACTCCAGGGATGTTGGTGACGGTAGCAATGGCGATCGGTTTACTGACAACTGAACCAGACGTTCTTAAAGAAGGCTGGTTGCACATCAAACTGCTGTTTGTCCTCCTCTTAATTGGATATCACCATTACTGCAAACGTCTGATGAAGCAGTTAGCAGTAGATAAATGCACTTGGGGTAGTCAGCAATTGCGTGCTTTAAATGAAGCGCCAACTGTTATGTTGGTCGTGATAGTCTTACTGGCTGTGTTCAAGAATAATCTACCCACAGATATCACCGCTTGGGGCATTGTCGCCTCAATTATTGTTATGGCTGCGACTATTCAACTTTATGCTAGAAAACGTAGGTTAGATAAAGAAAAGCAAATAGCAGAAGTGGTACAACCACAACAGTAGACTCTGCATTCTCTGCGCTGGATGTAATTAATTAAAGAACACCTAAATTTACAACCTGCGATAGATGTCAAAAAGCTGGTCCAGACGATTCTCTGACTATGAGTTTCGTCTCCAGAACCTTAGAAGTCTTTCGACTTGGGTTCCCTAAAAGTATGGATGCTGCGATTACCCCTTTTTCAATCAGTGGTTGCTGGATGGTTGTCAGTGATGGTTTAATTTGAGATGCTAGAGGAATATTGTCAAAACCACGAGAATTCTGTGTCAAATAATGTTTTAGCTTTAGCGCAGCAGATTGCAGCAGAATTTGAGAACTTACCGCAAAACGAACTCTATCGTCAAGCCGGAATGAAAGAACCACTTGTCGTCTGGTGGATATTTGTACTGGGGTTAAATTTAATTGTCTGAAACCGACAATTAAATTTTTGAGTCAATTTTGGGCAAAAGAACAAGGTATTGCTGTAAAAGACGCTTTTGCTGAAAAAATTCCCTTACTTTCAGCAAATTCTCTCTCTTAACATCGCCTACATAACGAAGAGCCTTAATTGAACTGTATTAGTTTATAATGAGACTTTGAAATGACGAAGAAAAAGCTCTCTTGCAGTTTGCCTAACAAGAGAGCTTTAGTGTGGTGTGAGGAGCAAACTCAATGTTTGCTTTCTACCACTGTAGCAAACGAGATTTGATTTGTCGGGACTGTCAGGAAAATTTGAGTGGAAATCATACTTAAGTTTTATAAGGATAGAATTTGAGGTATAAGCGGGAGTAAATCTACCACCTAGCATTTTTGGGCAATATAGAAAGCAGAAATATATGAAAGCTGAAGACGGCTTCCAAAGTCATCTTCTATCCGCTGCCTCAATCCTGCAAACAAAGCATCTTTGCTGTGTGGATCTAACTTTAGGTATGGCGAGTAGGTGAAGAGAAGCATTAGATATTCATCGACAGCGTAAGTTACCTCAGATACAACTTGTCCGGAGACTAAGTTTTTGAATTGTCCTGAATCGATGGCCATTTCTCCCAATCCTCTTAAAATCTCTTCTTGAGTTTCCCTATCTTCATATCGGTCAAAAGATGGAGCATGGACTTGATAGACTTCAGATAAGCTTTGGTATACTTCGTAAAAGGGCTGAAGTTCCTTGTTCGATAATAAAATCTAGCAGCCACTATTTTTCATAGCTTTTGCTGCTTTGGGATATCCTACGTCTGGTGAGATCCAATGAAAGGAAGATGCTGCTAAAACTGCATCAAATTTTTCAGCTAAAAGCGTCCACTCTTCAAACTGGAGTTTAGACTAAAAGTCAGCGAACGCTACCATAACAGTTCAAATGTACTA
>JAQYWN010000267.1 GCA_029379265.1 Rhizonema sp. NSF051 | reverse complement strand
GTCAATCAAAGAGCAACTGCGTTGTCTTCCACAGCAAGGTATTAGCTATGGTTGGCTGCGCTATCTACTCACCAAAACAGAAATTGCCGCATTCCTCAGAGCGCAACCCTCCTCGGAGGTGTGTTTCAACCATTTGGGTCAATTTGACTCGCTTCTACATACCTCAACCTTCCAACTGGCCACCGAATCAACTAACCCGAGCCGTAGTCCGCTGAATCACCGGAGCCATCAACTCGAAATCAATAGCATGATCATCGGCGCTCAGTTGCGCGTGGATTGGACATACAGTGAAAACCTACACCGACTTAGTACCATTGAAAGTTTAGCCAACGAGTTTTTGCAATGCTTGCAAAAACTGATTACTCATTGTTTGGCTCCTGAGGCTTTTGGTTACACTCCCACTGATTTTCCCCTAGCAAAATTGAACAATGTGAAACTGGAGCAATTGTTGAGCAATATTGTGCCCCAGCAAGGGAATGCCACGACAAACTGGAAAAATATTGCCGATATCTATCCATTGTCCTCAGTACAGCAGGGGATGCTGTTCCACACTCTTTATGCACCGGATTCCGGGGTGTATTGCCAGCAATTTAGCTGTACTATGACAGGGAATGTGAATGTGGAGGCATTCACTGCTGCATGGCAGCTTGTCGTCGCGCGGCATGTCGTCTTGCGGACTGGATTCACATCAGCTGAGTCTGACTTGCAGCTACAGGTGGTATATCGGCAGGTGGAACTGCCACTTAGGGTTCATTCTTGGGTGGAGCTATCAATTGATGAGCAGCAACAGCAAATACAAACCTTTCTTTCCTCAGATGCTACTCGTTCTTTTCCACTGACTCTTGCACCACTGATGCGGTTGAATTTAATCCAAATGTCAGCCGATGTTTACCAATTTGTGTGGAGTTATCACCACATATTAATCGATGGGTGGTCACTACCGTTGGTATTTAAGGAAGTGTTGGGTTATTATGAAGCATTATGTGAGGGGCAAGAGTTACAACTGCCATCAAGTCGTGACTACCGCGAGTACATTGCCTGGTTGCACAAGCAAAAGTTGGAAATCGCCTGTCAATTTTGGCGACAAAAACTTCAAGGTGTAACGGCACCAACGCCTCTTGTGCTTGAGCGCGCACACCACTTGTCCGCGCATGACATTAGCTACAGCGAGCAGATTCAACAGCTATCAGTTTCCACGACTTCCGCTTTAGTCTCGTTTGCACGGCAGCATCAACTGACATTAAACACCTTAGTGCAAGCAGCTTGGGCAATACTACTCGCACGATACAGTGGCGAAACCGACGTGGTGTTCGGCGTGATTGTCTCGGGGAGATCTCCTGCCATCGTCGGTGTGGAGTCGATAGTTGGGCTATTTATTAATACTTTACCGATGCGGGTATCCGTGTTAGATGAGGACACAGTTCTACCTCTTCTCAAGCAAATACACTTGCAACAGGTGGAAATCAGTCAATACGAGTACACACCACTGGTAGAAATTCAACGCATCAGTGATGTGCCACGGGGACTGCCGTTGTTTGAAAGTATCGTGGCATTTGAGAATTATCCGGTAGATGCGGCTTTAGAGCAACACTCTCAAAAGTTGCACATCAGTGATGTTCGTGCCATCGAGAGGAACAACTATCCACTGACTCTGATAATCCAACCGGGCGAGCAATTGTCGTTGCGGTTTATTTCTGATCGTCAACGTTTTGAAAATGCGACAATTGCCCGTATGGCGTCGCATTTTCAAACCCTATTATCCGGGATGATTGCCAATCCTCATGGACAGCTATCAGATTTACCGCTACTGAATGCCACTGAACAACATCAAATACTGGTGGGGTGGAACCAAACGGAAGCAGACTACCCTCAAAACAGATGTCTGCATTCATTATTTGAGGAACAAGTCCAGAAAACACCCCTGTCTGTGGCAGTGGTATTTGAAGAGCAACAGCTAACCTACACTGAATTAAACACACTTGCCAATCAACTGGCAGATTATTTACGCTCATTAGGGGTGGGACCGGAAGTATTGGTGGGAGTGTGTGTAGAGCGCTCAATATCAATGGTAGTGGGATTACTGGGCATACTCAAGGCAGGAGGAGCGTACGTGCCGTTGGACCCAACATACCCAAGTACACGCTTAGGTTTTATGCTATCAGATTCCCAGGTATCTGTACTCTTGACTCAAGAAAAGTTATTAGAGAAGCTGCCTGTCCACCAAGCAAATGTGGTGGTATTGGACAGAGATTGGCAGGCAGCCCAATACAGCCAATCAAATTGTGTCAGTAGTGTGACAGCAAGCAACTTAGCATATGTGATCTACACTTCGGGTTCCACAGGTAACCCCAAGGGAGTGGCAATTGAACATCACAGCCCAGTCACCTTAGTGCAATGGGCAAAATCCGTGTTTAGTCCACAACAGTGTGCCGGAGTGTTAGCATCCACCTCGATCTGCTTTGACCTATCAGTGTTCGAGTTGTTTGTGCCCCTAAGTTGTGGTGGGATGACAATATTAGCACAGAATGCGTTGCATCTACCCAACTTACCCAAGGGTAATCAGGTGAGTTTAATCAATACGGTACCGAGTGCGATCGCAGAGTTAGAGAGAATCAAGGGGATACCAGCAAGTGTGCAGACAGTGAACTTAGCAGGAGAAGCGCTGCCAAATCAACTGGTGCAGAAGATCTATGAGCTTAACACCATCCAACAGGTGTATAATCTCTACGGACCCTCAGAAGACACAACATACTCCACATTTGCCTTAGTGGAAAAAGGTGCAACTCAACCACCCTCAATTGGTCGCCCGCTCGCCAATACACTTATTTATATCTTAGATGCCCAACTACAACCAGTACCAGTAGGTGTGGCAGGAGAGTTGCACATAGGTGGAGATGGTTTGGCGCGGGGCTACCTCAGGCGTCCGGAATTGACAGCAGAAAAATTTATTCCCAATCCATTTGCACTCGACAAACCGGACTCACGTCTGTACAAAACAGGAGATTTAGCACGTTACAGTATTGATGGCAATATCGAGTATCTTGGTCGAATTGACCATCAAGTGAAGGTGCGAGGCTTCCGAATTGAGTTAGGAGAAATTGAGGCGGTGCTAAGCTCTCACCCCAATGTGCGACAAACTGTCGTCACCGCCACACGTGAAGTGGTGGGGGCGACGCGGTTAGTAACATACCTAGTAGCGAAGGCGCAACCAGCACCCACCATCAGCGAGTTGCGTGCTTTTCTCTCACAACAACTACCGGAATACATGATTCCCAGTGCCTTCGTCGGACTCGATTCCCTACCACTGACACCCAATGGCAAACTCGACCGCTTGGCGCTACCAGATCCTGAGTTGGCACAACCTTCTCTCGAAAAAACTTTTGTGGCTCCCCACACACCAACGGAGGAGGTACTGGCTGACATCTGGACTCAAGTGCTTCGGCTTGAGCGAGTCGGTATCAAAGACAATTTCTATGACCTTGGTGGTCATTCCTTGATAGCTACTCAACTGGTCTTCCGCATACGAAATACATTCAAAGTAGAATTGCCTTTACACGTCCTGCTCGAAACACCTACAGTTGCGGAGATGGCTGAAGCCATTGATCATGTTGGTCAAGCAAAATTGACTCCATCTGCTACAAGATCTGTCACGGAACTTAATGCAGAAGCTGTTTTAGATGATACAATATACCCTACCAATATCCCTGTAGAGTATGTCACACCAGCACATATTTTTCTCACTGGGGCAACAGGTTTTCTCGGAGCTTTTTTACTCTATGAACTCCTACAGCAGACTGATGCTGACATTTATTGCTTGGTACGCTCATCTAATGTGGAATCCGGCTTAAAGAAGATACAAGCAAATCTTGAATCTTATTTACTGTGGAATGAATGTTTTCGTTCCAGAATTATCTTAGTTCTCGGAGATTTATCTCAACCACTTTTTGGTCTGGGGAATCAACAGTTTGAATTGTTGGCAAGTAGAATAGATGTCATTTATCATAATGGCGCATTAGTTAATTTCGTTGAGCCATACTCTAAACTTAAGGCAGCTAATGTTCTTGGAACTCAGGAAGTCTTAAGATTGGCAACCCAAATTAAACTCAAGCCTGTACATTATATTTCTACCATTTCCGTTTTCTCGTGGGAAGAGGACGTGCCTAAAGAGCATATATTCCGAGAAAATGACTCTTTAGATCACGGTAGTCTTGCAGGTGGCTATAAGCAGAGTAAATGGGTAGCCGAAAAGTTAGTCACAATCGCACGCACTAGAGGACTTCCTGTGTGTATTTATAGACCGGGAAGAGTCTCAGGGCACAGTCAAACAGGAATCTGTACGACAAATGACTTAATCTCCAGAATGATCAAAGGCTGCATTCAACTTGGAAGTGTTCCAGACTTAGACATAATGGTTGAAATGGTTCCTGCGGACTATGCAAGCAAATCTATCGTCCATATATCAAGGCAAAAAAAATCATTGGGAGAAACCTTTCATATTATTAATCCCGTTCCTGCCCCCTGGAGCGTTGTTTTCACTTGGCTCCGCTCTTTTGGTTACTCACTTGAACAGATTTCGTATAAAAACTGGCGAGCAGATCTGCTTAAGAGTGTTGAGCAATCTTCAGAGAATATATTGTATGGTTTGATACACTTATTTACTGAAGTATCTGAGATTGACAATGAGATGAAAGAGCAAACGTCTAACTCAGTAACTATAAAGTTTGACTGTCAGAATACGCTTAATAGTCTTGCGGAAACTTCTATAAACTGTCCACCAGTAAGCGCAGAATTACTTAGTACCTATATTTCATACTACATCCGTAGCGGTTTTTTGGAAAATATACAGTAGAGTAATCAACAAAGCACCTTTAATTTGTGTAAATCAGAACCAGTGAACTAACGATAGGTGACAATCAACAACAGACAAAAACTCAGACACGACAATCTACAAAGTGATGGTGAATCACGAAGAAGAGTCTTTTATTTTGCCGACTGACAGAGAGAACCCTGTCGGCTGAAAGGATGCAGGCAAAACTGTTCTGTAACCGCAATGCTTGGAATGCATTAAGCCAGTTTTGACTGACTTGAAACCACTTAGTCTCCGCATGAATATTGCAGAAACTACTGCTAACAAAATAGCCTAGCTAGATTGTCAGTGATTGCAACGTCAAACCTCTACTTGCGGGTGTAGCGATGCTTTACCCCAACAGGAAAATACTCTGGATCGCCGATGGGAGCTAAGGCAACAACTGGCATTTGGTATTCTGTTGGAACGTAATTAGCAAACTCGGTGTTGAGGCGTTTAAGTTCGGAAAGTATAGAAGATGCGATCGCAATTCTTTTATCTTCACTCGCTTCCACTAAAGGTGCTAACTCGACAACTACAGATAAAAAGCGGTTTTGATCTGCATCTTCCTGCACCTGCAAGACAAACTTACCTGTCACCCATTCTCTAATAACAGGTTGCTCTAATCCCACCGTCACATTTTCTGGATAAATATTTGCCCCAAAGTAGGAAACTGTAAAATTAGAACGTCCGAAGATATACACAAAAGGTAAAGCACGAATACCTCTCTTGTCTTCATTTAAGGCTGCTACCGGATCGAAACCCCATTCTGTCAAAAACTGGAGCATGGCATCATAACTGATGAGACCCCCAGAATCCATAATATTATACCGTATGAGGGGAATACCATTGTCTCCAGAAAACAGCAAATTGCCATCCTCAACTTCAAAAAAGCGACTGATGGGATCGTACTGCAACAGTGTAGGCAGACGAGATTCCCCGAACAAAGTACGTGCTACCTCTGGATGATTTGCCAAAAACCTTCGGATACAGATACTCAAAGGTGTTTCATTGCCCAATATACCTGCATCCGCCGTGCCGTAAAGTGCGGCTGAATCGTAGCAAGGATTTTGCGCTTTGATTCTTTCACCAACCAAACTACGCCATTCCTCACTGAAGACTTCCCCTGCCATAACCAACTTGATTTGATATTGCTGCCACTCAACACCACGAGCAATCCCAGTGTCAATGACATCTTTAAGAAATGGCGGGTATCCCAACAAAACGACTTGTTGAAAGTGTGAACCAAGTTCCTGCACCACGCGCAAGATTTCTTCTTTATTATTGCCAGGAGTTATCACTGTGATCGGATAACCTTTGCTAGCAAGAATGCGACAGCAGTTCGTTGTGTACATCCCGCCAACCCAGGTTCCTAAAGTAAAACAAATAACAGCCAAGGTGCTTTTGGTATCTGCATGAAAACTGTCATGAAATATCTGTTCAAAGCGTGTTGCAATGTGGAGTTCATCTGTAAAGAAACGAGGCCAAAATGTAGGTTTTCCCGTAGAACCGGAAGAAACAGCTATCATATCACATGATTCTAACTGCCCGTGGCGACATAAGTCAGCTAACGAATGACGCTGTAAATAATTTTCTTTTGTCAGGAGAGGTAATTTTTGAAAATCCTCACAGTTTTGATATTCATCGGGGTTTATAGCCTGTTGTGCTAAGAAAGTCTTGTAAGCGGGGACAGTAGCAGCGACTTGATGAAATAACGCTAAAGCGGCTGTAGAAGCTGGATTTTTGAGATGCTGTTGTAGTAATTCTTCTAAAGGAGTTTGTAAAAATTCAGTAAACTCTCTAATTGAAAGTTGCCGTCGGTTTTCAAAGTTCATAAGACTGAGTGCTTGATAAAACAGAAACAAAATAATGCATCTAGCTTACTTCATACCTCCTTAGTAAGTGCGAAGAACGGCTAATATCATGTTCGGTAAATGACTTATAAATAAAATATAGGTTTGTAGTTGAGGACAGTACGTCCGAGGGTTTCCCAAGGGAAGAATCTGTCCGTGCGCTGTCTTCGCTCTGTTGAGTGTTAAGAGCGCCAAAGCGCAACTACAAACGATAAGGCTATGAACTTGCAGAATTCTGTACTTATACGCGATTTTCATGTATATTTAAAATTAAAGAACTCATTATTGATCTCAAAAATCCTGTGGCAAAAGCAGCAGACACTGGTAGTAAAAGACTGATTAGTTTGGCTCCGGATGCTTGGGTAAAATGGGTAACACAGCGCCCCGAAGTTGTAGCAAAGGAAATTCTGGATTCTGAGTTTCAGTGGATTAGCCGTGAAACAGATGTTTTAGTAAAAGCATACAGCCCTATCCACGGAGATTTTTTGATACTGAACGAGTTGCAGTTGCGTTACACGGCACATATGCCCCGACGAATGAGAGCATATGCGGCTTTAGCAGAGGAAAAATATCGACTGCCAACTTACCCAGTATTAATCAACATCTTGCCACCTCGCTCAACTTTAACTGTTACTAGTAGTTACCAGCAGGAATTTTTAGGGCTACGTGCCATTCAAGACTATCGCGTCATTAATTTGTGGGAAGTTGATACCGAGATTGTGTTTGAGCAACCATTCCCATCATTACTACCGTTTGTGCCAATATTGAGAGGAGGATCTGAGGCATCAGTTGTACAACGAGCAGTACGATTACTCAGAGCAGACGCACAGTTAAATCAGTTAGAACCATTGCTAGCATTTTTTGCTAGCTTTGTGTTAGATATGCCTGTTGTCCAAGAAATCATGAGGTGGGATATGACAGTATTGCGAGAATCGCCTTGGTATCAGCAAATTCTCAATGAAGGTGAAGAACGAGGTATACAACAGGGTGTACAGCAGGGTGTACAACAGGGTGCGCGACGGCTGTTAATCCGAGTATTGCAACAACGCTTTGGGGAAATTCCGGCTTTCTTAGGAGTAAGGCTGGAGAGTGAGAGTCTAGAGGAGCTAGAAAGTCTCATGGATGCAGCGATCGCAGTGACTTCTTTAGAAGAGTTTCTCACACATCTGCCGGTCTAACTTCATCTTTTGCTAGCTTTATGTTAGATATGCCTGTTGTGCAAGAAATCATGAGGTGGGATATGACAATATTACGAGAATCTCCTTGGTATCAGCAAATTCTCACCGAAAGTGAAGAACGAAGTTTTCAGCAGAGTTTTCACCAGGGTTTTCACCAGGGTTTTCAGCAGGGTACGCGACGGCAGTTAATCCGAGTATTGCAGCAACGGTTTGGGGAAATTCCCGCTTTCTTAGAAGTAAGACTGGAGAGTGAGAGTGTAGAGAAGCTAGAAAGTCTGATGGATGCAGCGATCGCAGTGACTTCTTTAGAAGAGTTTCTCACCCAAAAGCTGTGTCAGTTTATGGTAGAAGAATCCGAGTCAGAGAATCCTCGTTCTGTTGAACAGGTAGTCAAGTCTCGCATCATTGAGAATTGGGAATCTCTTGATGAGCCTGAGCATCTGCGAACTATTCGAGCGAGAATTTTGAGAGATGAACAACGCGCTGGGTATTTGCTGGAACTGTATCAGCAATTACGATTGGCTGAAGAACACAGTACCTTGGAAGCAGATGATACTTTAGAGCAAAGCGAGTTACAGCTTTCAGGATTAGTTATTAGGCAGCACAATAAGTTAAGAGTTTATAATCTCATTTATCAAGAAATTTTTGATGACAATTGGATTGAAAACCAATTAAAGAATCTTCGTCCTTATTCTGAAAGTTTTAGATTCTGGGTGGCTTCTGAGAAAAAAGATAAATCACGCCTGTTACGGGGACTCGCATTGCGATCGGCTTTGTTATGGGCGGATGAAAAAAATTTAAATTACCAAGATAGAGAGTTTTTATCAGCTAGTCAAACTCAAGAACGAGAAGAAGAAGTAGCTGTATTAGAAAAAGAAGCCCAATTGGAACGAGAGAGTCAGGATAGGGAAGCAGCACAACAAAGGAATCAAGTATTGGCTGATGCTAATCAGACATTGACTCAAGCAAATAAGAAAGCTAAACAACAAATTCGGGTTGGGAGTTTTGTTTTATCTTTCACAGTAATTTTGGGGATACTATCAGTATTTTTAGGTCAGAAAATTGCCGAAAGGAGTAATTACCTTAACACAGTTCAACAGCTAGCTCAACTAGCGGCACAACTTCAAGGTGAGGGTTCCTACTCAGAAGCGACAGAACTTTTCTCCCAAGCAGGTCAATCCGTCAATATTGATGACCAAAGTTTAAAAATGGATCTTCTTTATACTGGAATATCTTATGCTGAGCAAAAACTTAAGAGTAAAAAATTGGATGAAGCTGATCAATATCTTAAAAAAGTAAAAGTTAACCAAGAAGATAATTCTCCTGAAGAATTGCAAATCCATATTCTCAAATTAAAAACTCAAGGAAATTTATGGAGAGAAAAAAAAGAACAAAAAAAGGCAATGAAGGAATATGACAAAGCTTTCGACATTTGGGATAAAAATAACAA
>JAQYWN010000266.1 GCA_029379265.1 Rhizonema sp. NSF051 | reverse complement strand
ATTTTTCTCAATACTTCAATCCCAACTATTTCAGAATATCTTTTTACTAAATAGGCTAATTCAGCACGGTAGCTTGCTGCTAATGATGCCAGGTTTTCAAGAAAATTTGCATCTACTGCCTAAATCGAAAACTATCGATGTTCGTATAAATCTAACGCTCAGATCCTTTGTCAACCAAAAATGAATGAGGCAATTCTTAGAATATAGTCTCAAGATGAGAGAAAAAATGCTCTGATAATGAACACACAGCAGGGAATGTAATATCAAAGAAGCCCTCAATATTTTTTATGGTAGATGGAAACCAAGATTATCCCTGTCAAAGCGCATATTAGGCTCATCAAACAAGTCAGGTATCTGTTCATATGCAAGGGTTGTAAGCAGCCTACTGAGCGACTATGTTATCCTTCCCTTCCTTTGTACTGTGAACAATGCCGTCCTCCTAAGTCTTCATCCGCAAAGAAACAAACGAATACCGTTGCTCACAAAAAGAAAAAACGCAGATCGATTGTGCCTAAGGAAATTAATTTAGAAGCAGTAAATACACGGTAGACAGATTTGTTTTATGAGTGCAACAGATGTCATTGTGTAATCCAAAAATAGCGATCGCACTTCGTCCTGCATATTTCACTAGTCGTGGGGCTACCTACTGCGGTGATTCCTGCGAGCTTTTGCAAAAACTGCCTGATAACAGCATCAATTTGGTGATCACAAGCCCACCATTTGCCTTGCAGCACAAAAAAGAATACGGTAACAAAGAACAGCATGAGTATGTGGACTGGCTGGCTGAGTTTGCGGCGATCGTCTATCCAAAACTATGTGATGATGGAAGTTTTGTTGTAGATTTGGGAGGAGCTTACGAGAAAGGGGTTCCTGTACGTAGTCTTTACAACTATCGAGTACCCATACGCTTGTGCGATGAAATTGGATTTTTCTTGGCGGAAGATTTCTATTGGCATAACCCATCTAAGTTACCTAGTCCGATAGAGTGGGTCAACAAGCGGAAGATTAGAGTAAAGGATTCTATCAACACTGTTTGGTGGTTCTCGAAAACAGAGTATCCGAAGGCGAATGTTTCAAAAGTTTTAGTCCCCTACAGTGATCATATGCAAAAGTTGTTAAATGATCCAGAAAAATACTATAGTCCGGCAGAACGACCCTCAGGACATAAGATCACCAAAGCCTTTACTAAAAATAATGGCGGCGCAATTCCATCCAATCTTCTGAGCTTTTCCAATACTGAATCGAACAGCCTGTATAACAATAACTGCAAGCTGCTCTCAGTTAGACCGCATCCAGCTAGGTTTCCAGCCAAACTCCCTAAATTCTTTATTGATTACTTGACCGATCCTGGTGATCTAGTTGTAGACATCTTTGCAGGCTCTAACACCACTGGTCAGGTAGCAGAAGCGTCTAATCGTCGATGGCTGGCTTTTGAGGAAAGTCTGGAATATTTGGCTGCTTCCGCCCTACGATTCCTTACCAGTGAAACGACAATTCAAAAAAGGTGGGATGCCTACTGTCGCATCAATGAAGGAGAATCTGTTGATTTGGGTCGATACAACAGGGCTTTGAAATAGTTGGAAGAGCGATAACCCCGCAAAGCCTTACTTTCAAACATAAAATGATGGAATCGTTTTCAATAGGCTCGATCGCGAGCGGTATGGGGATGCATCTTTGGGGGCTAAAGTCACTTGGCGGTTTCCCTGCATGGGCCATTGAATGCGATCCGCAAATAGGCGAGGTCTACACGGAGAATCATCCAGATTCTCTAATGGTGTGCGATCGCGTTGAAAATCTTTCCCCTGATAACCTCCCGGACATTGACTGCCTTATTGCTACACCAAGCTGTAAAAATGCCAGTCTGTTGCGCGGCTCTGGTTTACAGGAGACTAACAGTGATCTTGCGGTAGGAAACGCGATCGCCAAATTCATTGATGCAAAACGCCCAAAAATCTTCCTGCTGGAAAATGTCTGGCAGTATAGGAAGTTTGATTCGTTCCGGGTAATACAAACTGCCTTGCAAAATAATGAGTACGGCTTCGCGTACTATAAAATCAACTGCTCCAGACTTGGAGTTGCCCAGTCGCGAGTAAGATTGTACTGCATAGGAATTCGCTTTTGCCAACCACCTAATGAACCTAATCTTCCTGAATGTAGTCAAGTTAGTTGGCATGATGCACTTCAAGATATTCTGGGAACTCTGCCAGAAACGATACTTGCCCCTTGGCAACAAAAGAAATTCCCAGAACTTCCACATACATGCCTACTCAAGAGGGTGGGTGGGGGTCGCAAGAGCGATCGCCCCTATTTACCAGGCGAGCCGAGCTTTACAATAAGGGCATTGGGTAGAGGGTGTGATAGACATTGGAGACAAGGGGACATCAAAGTGGGAGACAAAATCCATATACTTACTCCTCGCGCTGCGCTAAGACTGTTCGGGGATGCCCAGACAAGCGATCGCATTTGGCTGCCAACGAGAAACGCCTTGGCGATGGAATGCGTTGGCAATGGTGCAAGCTGGGTTGTATTTCAGTGGTTGGCTCAAGCAGCTATGAATATTGTGGACTAAAAGCGCGACCGACAATTCTATAAATCAAATAGTTGCTGGTCAGAATTGTCTTTTATTCCTTTCTTTACGCCTAAATATATTGAACGGCGTGATTTGATACTCTCAATTACTTGCTCATTAACCCACCAGATCCTACAATCTAAGCAAGCTTCAGCGTCAAGTCCTGGGATTCTGTTAGTGCATTCACAAGGCCTTACTAAAGTGGTTCCATCCCGCAGTCTCCAGACACTACTCTTCCAAGGCTTAGATTCAGCATCACTTTTCATGCACTATTTCCTTAATAAAAATGGCGATCACACTTCCCTTGCAAAGAGGTTGTTTAGGCGAAACAATGCGACTGGATTTTCGTCCAGTGGTAAAGGCGATCGCTTGCAATGAGCAAAACAACTCCGCATGAAGCGCTGCGGCGCTCAACCACAACGCCCCAATTTTTTTGTGTAAAGTAGAATCAAGTCTTTAAAAATACGACATCAACAATTTGTTAGTCATAGGGTATAAGCGAGATCGCGCCTCCAAAAGAGCGATCAGGTGTGTGCCGCACCTAATCAGCCAAATAAATCTGCATGAGTTCCCGTTGCAACAAGGCGAAGCACCCCAAGCTCTTTTTGATACAGAAGAATCCAGTCCCCAGATAGATGGACATCAAAAAGGTTTTGGTATCCTGATAGAGGATGATTGCAGTTAGACCTGGGCAACTGAACTCTCTTTTTAAGCTTGTCAACGACTTTGTCCAATTTGCAAGGACGCTTACTCATTCTTTTGATGCCCTTGCAAAATAGCTTCGTTTGAACGACTATAGTCATCATGGGGTCACAGGTGTTTGACTATACTGCCAAGACGGCTGTGCAAAGTGCCAGCAGGACTATGAAAGGCAAAAAACGCCTCTGCGTGATTCAATCCATAACTTTTTTCTATGTACTCTCGACTTTTCTCAATTTGATTGTGAAAGTCACAATTGCATCTACTTTGGTGACTGCAAAAGGGGCACAACAGAGGACATAATATTTCTTGATCTTCCCACTTAAATAAGACAGGTTCACTTGGCAGCTGCTCAATGTAAAAAAGCTGAAAATTAAGCTTTAGATGGTCAGGGTCAAACCTCAGAGTAAGCGTTTCATCTTGAGGAACAATTCCAATTGTTTGACCAAGCCACGATTCACCTGCACGCTCGGCTTGTTCCATTGATGGTGCGTCTATTAACAACCGCGCCTTGCTTGTGCCTCGGATTTTCCACACGACATTAAAGCATGTCTTGCGGGAACAAGATCTATCCTTCGTGATAGAAACAATCTCGTTTTCAATATTTAAATTGGACTCAAGGTTTATGCGAGGGTCCGTACAGATCAAGCCAACGTAATTATGTAAGTTGGTTTCACAGGCTGCCTCAATTTCACGGCACTTATAGGCAACATTTGTGTAGATAAGCACATATTGAACATCCACAACAATTAGAAATGTAGTCATAATTTTTTCTTAGGGTAGATTGTGGTGTGATCGCTCGCGACGGCGAGCAATTCTCATGCAGCGGCGGAAGGTATTTCTGATGAATCCCCCCGGCACGTGGTTCATACTTGCATTTGAAGTTCAAATTTTTTTAAAGCCCAAACTCAGATAGCTTGGTGATGTCCAAATAACTGACTCAAACAAGTATGAGTTTTAGGTGCTGAAACTACTTCATCAATGAGCCAGTGTTCAATGAAGGAAAGCGATCGCCCTTCCCAAAAAAAAGAGCTGATCGCTCGTCAGAGCTACTGCCTAGCGTTCCTCATAGCGAGCGCTTCAGCAATTCTCTTTGATGTGGAGTCATGTGGATCGCAATAGGGTTTATAAAACACATATGCGGATTCTATTGGTGTCAAATTATACGATTTTCCAACGACGGTACGCCAAGCCTCCAGAGATTCATCCATAGTGTGCTGACACGCAGAATGGCTAATTTTGGGTTTAATCTCAGATGTAAAAGAGATTGGTGCAGCGTCTGGTCGAACGTCTTCTGGGAAAGGAATTTCAACAAATTCAATACGACATGTGACAGTCAAACTTGTAATTGTGCAATTTTGTGGGATGGGCTTATCAGGACTCAAGTCAATTGAGTCATTAAGTCTATCAAGAATTAGGGCGATCGCTTGTTGACGGTCTTTCGCGTCAAGCGTTGTTGAAAATACCGTCTCCTTTTTCGCTGTGATTTCAAGTACAAAATCATAAATAAATTTCGGGAAATCATGGCTCTTGTTTCGTTCTATTTCAGGACTGACAATAACTGAGGAAGGATTTTCCTTTTCGTTTAAAAATATTCTGTTAGTTGATCGAGCGCTATACACTAGAGCAGAGTCTATTGCACGTGGAACAGCTTCTGACTCCCTGTTTGCAGATTTTGTAAGTTTTGATTTAGTTGTGGTTTGGATAGAAATAAGTGATGCTAGATGCATATTGCTCTCCTGTTGGATTTTGGATTTTTTTGGCGATCGCTTGGATTGTTGATCGGTTTTCATGCAGCGGCAGGGTATTCATAGTGAATCCCCCTGGCACATGGCCATGCCTGCGTTTGAAGTTTAAATCTTTGATTTAAACGCCGAATCTCAGATAGATGTGTTATGCCCTATCCATAATCGACTTAAAAACAAATCTACCACCGCCAACTTAATAAGCACGGGATAAAACGGGAAGAAACGGGAAGTACCGAATATAGTTTTATTTTTGGATATTAGGCTAAAAAAAGCCTTAATAACATAAAAAATGGATATTTGCTCATTCTGTATCTATTTAAATCTATCTGTCTGCAAAAAGCCTTGTTGCCAAAGCTCGTAAATAATTTTTTCTTTAGGGGTTATATTTTGCGTTTCTTCACGAGAAACTTTGCTTTCTATCAGCTCAGACAGATTATTTGGTCTAGAGTTATCATGAGGGGATGTATAGTGCGCTTCATCTTCAAACCAAGGCTCGCCACTATAGAACTCTATGAGACAATTCACCCACTTTAAGCACTCCCTAGCGAATGTTAAGTTGTCAGCGCCCCTTAAAGAGAAATTCAATCCTGCGTAAATACGCTGGAATTGCGGATTCTCATGTGGTTCTGTTTGGTAAATAGCTGGATGGACAGGTATGTTCCTACTTTCGGCTATGTTGAGAACAGCAGTTCTACTCTCCCATAGCAACCCGTCAATTTTTTTCTCTTTTATTAAATTGCTAGTACTGTCTTCAACATTACCTACAAAAGTAGTTAAATTACGTTTACTTACACCGAACTGAATTATATTTTCTGCTACTGCATTTGTATTTTTCCCTCGGTTGTTCGACACAAATTCTATAATTTTTGATGTAACAGAGTTTGCTCGAGAATTTCTAACTATCCTGTTTAGAATATCCTCAGCTTTATTATGGTTTTGAGACACTCTGTTAACCTTTTGATTGAGACTGATTCTTGTAAGGTACAAAACCAGTCACATTAATTTCTTGTTTATTGGAAGAAATAAAAAATACTTTCGGACACTTACATCGTATGTCGTTATTGCTTCATCTGTAACATTTAAAAAAGATTAGCTAACTTTTCAAGCATATTTTGTATAATGTATTTTATTTTGTATTCTTTGATTTTTTCGAGATGGGAAGATCACTTAGGGCAAACTTACAAGCACGCGAACACGCTGAGGCGGTAATAGCTCAGAGGCAAGGAGGAAGATCGAGAGACGTTTTTCTCGCATCAGACGTACATGTATCAGCCAAAACGCTAACTAATTTCCTTGAGGGTAAGAGTGTAGCTCTTGATGAGTTTGGCATAATTTGCAACTTCTGTGGCTTAAATGTAGCGGAAGCGGCAATTCGCGATCGCTCTACAAACCCCATACAAAATTTAACTCATCATGGTTCTGCTAATTTCATTGGAAGAGAGCAAGAATTAAATAGGATACGTAAAGAACTCCAGGAATCATCTAAAGTTGCGATCACTGCGGTAGCTGGAATGGGAGGGGTTGGGAAAACTGAATTAGCAATTCAATTTGCTCGCGAACACGAGTCCGATTACCCAGGCGGTATCTTTTGGTTGAATGCAAGTGGATCAGATTTGGCTGCTAATATTATCCAGGCCGCTAAGCACGTGGACGTTCCTAAAAAGGACAAGCGTGGAAGGCTATTGAGTGATGCTGAAAAAGTCCAGTGGTGTTGGGAAAATTGGCATCCGCACGAAGGGTTAGTACTGATAGTTTTAGACGATGTTACAAATTTGGAGAGCTGTAGTCCTTTCCTCCCCAAAATAAACCGCTTCCGGGTATTAATGACAACTAGATTACGATTTTATGAACCGAACATTGTAGAAATCCCCTTAGATGTTTTATCACCTGAACAAGCCTTAGAACTTTTGACAGCCTTGATTGGTGAAAATCGAGTTAAAAAAGAGCTTGAAAATGTAAAAGAATTATGTGAGTGGCTGGGATTCCTCCCTTTAGGTATAGAACTTGTCGGGCGGTATGTTGTGAAACAACCTCCTCGTTTTAAATTGGAGGAAATGTTACGACGACTGAAAGAACAGCGATTAAAAGAGGAAGCTATTAACCCTGATGAAAAATTAAAAAAATCGCTAAGTACGGCAGAGAAAGGAGTGAAAGCTGCGTTTGAGTTGAGCTGGGAACAACTTGAGCAGCCTGCTAAGAATATTAGTACGTTAATGAGTCTGTTTGCGCCAGATATTTTCGATTGGGAGTGGGCAGAAACAGCGGCGAAAAAGTTAAATTGGGAAAAGCTAGATGTTGCAAGTCAGCAGCTTTATGATCGCCATTTGATAAAGTGGTTAGAAGATCCAGAAGATTATATTGTTATTCATAGATTAATAAAAGAGTTTTTCCACTTAAAGCTACTGGAAGAATCCGAACAAGCTCACAAGATCAGAGAGGCTTTTGTCGAAACTTTTGTAGCGATCGCTAAGACAATTCCTAATCATCTGACACGAGATCTTGTTGGAAAGGTAAAAGATGTAATACCGCATTTAGCAACGGTGGCGGAAAATTATATTGATATCGTTCAAGAGGATGATTTGACTTGGGTATTTTTTGGATTGGGAGGATTTAATGCGGAACAGGGGTCGTACAAGTCAGCGGAACCTATTTATGTGAAATGTTTAGAGGTGGTTCAATCTCGCTTAGGTGAAGAACATCCAGATGTTTCCTTATGCTATAATAACCTCGGATTATTGTATATTTCCCTAGGGCAATACAGTGAAGCCGAATCACTTTTTGAAAAAAACTTAGAATTAAACAAACGCCTGTTTGGAAACGACCATATTAATGTTGCAATTAGCTGTAGCAATCTAGGAAAAGTTTACTTTCATCAAGGACGGTATAGTGAGGCTGAAACTAAAATTGAACAAGGCTTAGAACTCGCCGAACATCTTTTGGGAGGAGATGATCCTATTATTGGCACTATTTATGAAAACTTAGGGAATTTATACTCTTCTCAAGGGTACTTCGTCGAGGCTAAAGCAGCGTCTACCCACAATTTACTAATGAAACTACGTTCGTTTGGTCATAAACATCATGATATTCCTAGCAGTTTTAATACCGTTGCAACGATATGCGAAAAACTAGGTCAACACAATCAAGCTGAAATGTTGTATAAGTTAGCACTACCACTTTACATCATTGTGCGAGGCAGTGATCATCCTGATGTTGCCCAAGTTTATGATAATCTAGCAAATCATTACCAATCACTTGGACGATATAGGGATGCTGAACCGCTATTCAATACAGCTTTAGTAATAAGATTAAAAGTCCTAGGTCAAGATCATCCTGTTGTTGCCCAAAGTTATGTTAACCTTGCAAATCATTACCAATCACTTGGACGATATAGGGAGGCTGAACCGCTATTCAATGCAGCATTAGAATTAGGTTTAAAAGTTCTAGGTCAAGATCATCCTGATATTGCTAGAATCTACGCTAGCTTAGCCTCACTATACCAGGATCAAGGTCTATATAGACAGGCTCACTCCTTGTATGGACAGGCCTTGGAACTGAGATATAAATTGCTAGGAGCAGAACATCCCGATATCGCTACTACTTTGAATAATCTAGCCACGTTATACCAGGATGTAGGTCACTATGAACATGCTAAACAATTATTAACGAGTAGTTTGAATTTAAGGATACAACTTTTAGGAAGGAATCACCCTGATGTTTTTTCAAGTTACAATAATATTGCTTCACTTTACTATATTCAAAACCGTTTTAGTGAGGCCGAATCATTTTTGAAAATTGCTTTGGAATTGGGCTCGCAATCAATAGAGGTTGATCATCGACATATTGCTACCAGCTACTATAATTTAGGAAAACTCTGTGTTTCACAAGCACGCTTCAGTGAGGCGGAGGCGGCTCACAAAAGGGCTTTAGAGTTGAGATTGCGACTAATGGGGACTCTACATCCTCAAGTTCTGCATAGTCACAATGCATTGGCAGAACTCTATTGTCAACAAAAGCGTTACAGCGAGGCTGAGCTTCATTACAAAAAAATTTTGGATTTTAAATTGCGACTGCTGGGAGATGAAAATCCTGATGTTATTAGGAGTTACGATGATTTAGCAAAACTCTATTTCACCCAAGGTAACTACGCTGAAAGTGAAATGTATTTCCAGAAGGTTTTACAACTAAAAATAAAATTAATAGGATCTGAAAATCATGAAGTTGTTGCTAGTTACAATGATTTAGCAAGGCTTTATACTATCCAAAAAAGGTACAGTGATGCTGAAGAATACTACGAAAAGCTTTTAAAATTAAAGATACGACTTGAAGACAATAAATATTTAGATG